>DRJW01000173.1 GCA_011052055.1 Nitrospirota bacterium | reverse complement strand
GTGAACAAAAGCTCGTAATCCTCGCCTCCGCTCAATATTCTCCGCCACGTCTTAGCCCCATCCGCTTTGACAATTTTTTCAGCTTGTGTGGAGAGCGGGAAACCGGCGAGTTCGACTACCGCGCCGACGCAGGAGGCCTTTAGCAGACGTTTTAAATCTATCGCCACACCGTCGGAGATATCAATCATCGATGAAGCTATCCGGCCAGAAGAGAGTATCTGCCCCCACTCGACCCTCGGCTGGGGTTTTTGATGTCTTGCGATCAGCTTTAGCTCATCTTTTGTATAGTTTGATTTTCGCCGGTTCAGCAGGTCGAGCCCCAGGGCCGAGTCGCCAGGCGATCCGGTGACATACACCAGGTCTCCCGGCATGGCGCCGGATCGGTCGATCCGAAAACCGTTAGATACCTCCCCCAGGACGGTGATGGTGAACGAAAGATTGCGACTGCGGGTTATGTTGCCCCCAATGAGCTGGCAATCATAACGCTTCGCCATCGCTTTGAAACCGTTGAGATATTTCACGATCCACGTTTTATTTACGTTCTTTGAGATGTTTATCGAAAGAAGTAAAAATTTTGGTCTGCCGCCCATCGCTGAAATATCGGAGAGGCTGACACACACCGATTTTCGCCCCAGTGAATCAGGCGTGGCCGAGTCGCGCTTGAAATGCGTCCCCTCCACAAGAGTGTCGGTGGTAATCAGCGTCTCGAATCCGGCTGATGGTTTGATGGCCGCGCAGTCGTCCCCTATCCCAAGCGCAAGCCCCGGCGCAGGCTTGTCGAACATTTTTTCGATCAGGTTAATCAGATCAATCTCTTTAATAGAATCCATAGCTGATTTTATCCTGTCCGCTTTTTAATGTCCTTATCTTTTGGCGCGAATAATTAGGAAGCCTCATCTCCGGCATATAAAGAAAAGAGCGGGAAAATTTTCTCCGTTAAGCCGGAAAGCGTCTGGTGATTGACAGATTCACCGCTTGACGTATACCCTAGCGTGCATGACAAAAAATTTCTGGGTCAAACTCGACTCTCTCCTGTTCCGTATCGCGGGCGCCGTTTTGGGGGTGTCTGGTTGCGTGGGTCTGCTCCTGAATAATCCGTTTCAAGTTCTTATTACGAATATGTACGGCGTCGTATTTTTTCTGATCTTCGCTGTTTTAGGATCGTATTCCACCTTTTCCATAATAAAAGAGCTGATCGATCCTGCAGAATCGCCTTTTGAAGAGACCAAGTAGAAAAAGGGCAAAAAAAACCCGTGGAAGTAAAGGGGGGCTACTTCCACGGGTCACATTACAAAGCATTGAGCCTGTGTTGGGGGAAGGAGGGAAGCCCAACGCTTTGCAAAAACTTCAAACACTTACCCCTATAATACAGCAATCCTCGTGCCATAATAACAAAGACTGATATTAAAGGAGTTATGATTTTATCGACAAATTATGTCGGATTTTAGTGTCCGAAAAAGTGTCGCTGATGTCTGAAAAGTAGACAGGTTACAGGTGAAGCCTAAAAATTAGGCGCCTCTTTCGGTCTATCACTCCCGGCTCATCTGCGAGATTTTAAGGTATTTGCAGAATACGTGGTAGCTGGAAAGCCCTGACAAAATAAGTCCCGGAATGCCGTCCAGAAAACCAAGTTTTAAAAAGTACATTTTCATAAAAGTCGCAGGCGGTCTTAGCGCAATAGAGAAGAAACCAGCTTTATGGTTTTTCGCGGTTCTTTCTCTGGCGGCGATTTGGGTAAAACTGTTTATTGTTTTGAGATGGTCGGAGATTGTGTCGAAAGAGAGATGGTAGATGTCGCCGTCCAGGTTCTGGAGCCTCCCCTTTAGCTCAATTTTGTCATGTGGATTTTCTCCCGTCCATTTGCCCTTGCCTCTTTTAAACAGCCGCACCTTGCGGGCCGGGTACCATCCGCAATGGTATATCCATCTGTTAATGTAAAAGACGAGGCGCGCGATGGCGTAACCGTCGGCCCTGGGGTCGAGGAGCGCGCGCTGAATTTCTACACGAAGCCTTGCTGAAACCCGTTCATCGGCGTCGAGGCTTAATATCCATTCTCCGGTCGTCTGGCTGATCGCGTAATTTTTTTGCCCGATATGCCCTTCCCATTCGTGGAAAACAACTTTGGCGCCTTTGCTTTTCGCTATTTCCGTCGTCCGGTCGGTCGACCCGCAATCCACGACGACGATCTCGTCGGCGAAAGAAAGACTGTCGAGACAATCCCCGATTTTCTTTTCTTCATTTTTGGTGATTACAGCGGCGGATAATTTGACAGCCCGTCCGGCGGCGCCGTCCGGCTCACGGTTCATGGCTCCCCTAAGGCTGGACGTCCAGCTTTTTCGCTTCATCTATTAGCATGATCGGGATGTCGTCTTTGATTTCGTATTCCAGCCGGCAACAATCGCATACAAGCCCGTCCCCCGCTTTGGTCAACTCAAGATCGCCTTTACACTTCGGGCAGGCCAGAATATCGAGCAGTTGTTTGTCTATGGCCATTTTTTCTTAAACTCCCTCAATTAACAATATTAAGAGTGATCCTCTATTTTTATGTAAGCTGACTCCAGTCAGCCCACGCAGAACCGCTCCTCATTTTATACCGCCCATTATAACCGCAGTTTCAGATTATAGGGAAAACCGGCGCTGTTACGGCTTGTTTATTCACCTTTTCAAGGCGGCGCGATACACAGTTTCAAAAGAGACTTTTTGTTTAACAGCCGCTTTTCTTACAGACTCAAATTCCGGAGCGCATTTTTCCCTCCCGTTTGGCAAGATCGCGATTTTCACTTCAACGGCGCCATACCTGGTTTTGACACTTTTAATCCGCCTGGGAAGACTGGCCCGCTGAACCTCTCGCCGTCTGACGCCCAACGTCGAAGTCTGCTCGAATAATATCTTTTCCATCGCCCCGCTATTTTCCAGCCCGCACAAAACCGCAAAGCATACGCCGGGCCTTCCCTTTTTCATCTGGATCGGCGTTATCGTCACGTCGAGCGCCCCGGCCTCGAAAAGCGCGTCGAAAACTGAAGGGATCGCCTCAGGGTTCATATCGTCTATGTTCGTTACCAGTTCAAGCAACCGCTCCACCTTCACTTTGCCAGTGTTATCAGCCTCTATGGTTGCTCCAGCTGTCCCGACCGCTACGGTCGTTCCGATGAACAGGCGCGTTATGTTCGGTCTGCCGGCAAAATCATGCCCGCCCGCGCCATGCCCGATCCGCTCGACAGTCATCAGTGGCAGAGGACCGAACCGGACACATTGAGATTTCAAAATCGAAGCGCCGGTCGGCGTGGTCAGCTCAAGCTGTGGGCCATCGGCATAAGCCGGGATTGCTTGAAGCAAAAACGCAGTAGCCGGAGCGGGGACAGGAAGAATTCCGTGGCTTGTGTTTACAATACCGGAGCCTGTGTTCACCGCCGAAGCCTGAACCTCGCCGATGCCAAGCTCGCAAAACCCGATGGAGGCGCCGACGATATCGACAATCGAATCGACAGCGCCCACTTCATGGAAATGAACTTTTTCCATTGGCTCACCATGAACTTTCGACTCCGCCTGCGCCAGCTTTTCGAATATATCGAGCGCTCTTTTTTTCACCTCGTCCGACAGGCCGCTTTTTTCGATCATCTTTACGATGTCTGGATAAAGCCGGTGACGCGCGCTTTTTTTTGTGAGCCTGACCGTGACTTTTGTCGCCGAGATACCGCACCGTTTCACTTTGGAAGCTGAAATCGTGTATCCGTCCAGCTGAAGTTTTTTAAGCTCGCTACGAAGTTTCGCGATGGGAAGCCCTGCGTCCACCATCGCGCCCAGGGTCATGTCCCCGCTGATTCCTGAGAAACAATCGAACCAGCCGATTTTCATTTATCAACGTTTTTTGGCACGATATTTATCTTATGCGCCAACGCTCCGGCTCCATATCCGTTGTCTATGTTCATCACCGCCACCCCTGCCGAGCACGAATTAAGCATCGCCAGCAAAGCCGCCACTCCCCCGAACGCCGCGCCGTATCCGACAGAAGTAGGAACAGCCACAACCGGCCTGTCCACAAGGCCGCCTACGACCGAAGCCAGCGCCCCGTCCATTCCGGCGACCACCACGATAACGCGAGCTTCCATCATCAGGTCAACATACTTGAGCAGGCGGTGAATCCCGGCCACGCCAACGTCGTAAAGCGTTTCGACTTTCGAGCCCATCACACTTGCCGTGACCGCCGCCTCCTCTGCGACAGGTATGTCCGAAGTTCCGGCCGATACTACCAGGACACATCCTGTTTTCTTTCGCTTTTTAGGCTCGATGACGATTGTCCCGGAGCGTTCATGAAAAACCGCTTTTGCCGACAGCCTTTTTATTCTCGTGAAAATTTTCTGGTTCGCCCGTGTAAGAAGCACCGGGCCTTTACCTGCGATAAGCGATTTAACGATAGCCGCGACATCTTTCACGCTTTTCCCTTCGCAATAAACCACTTCGGCAAACCCTTGCCGCAGACCCCTGTGATGGTCTATGTTGGCGAACCCCAGGTTTTCCGTCGGGAAATGTTTTAGCATATCGAGCGCTTTTTGAGGCTTGATTTTCTTCTCGTACAAGAGTCCGATGATTTTTATCAACTCCTGGTTAGACATCCTCTCCCTTAGCTTAAAATTCAGGTTTTAGTTCACGGGACATAAGATCACAAACCGCCTGTTTCGGGCTTTTACCCTCGTAGAGTGTTTTATAGACCTCGTTGGAGATAGGCATATCCACCCCCTCTCGTCTCGCAAGATTATATACAGAAACAGACGTGGCCACCCCTTCGGCGACAGCGCTCATCGAATCGAGAATTTCCTTTAACCCCTCGCCCTTGCCTATGCGCAATCCGACAGCCCGATTGCGCGACAGATCGCCGGAGCATGTAAGCACAAGGTCGCCTATGCCGGAGAGGCCGGAGAAAGTCCGCTCTTGCGCTCCCAGGGCCATTCCCAGCCGTGTCATCTCGGTAAGCCCTCTTGTGATAAGCGCCACGCGGGAGTTATGCCCCAATCCCAGCCCATCGCTGATCCCCGCCGCTATGGCGATCACGTTTTTCAAGGCTCCGCCAAGCTCCGCGCCGACAACATCTTCACTGACGTACAGGCGCAACCAGGGCGCCGATAAAGTTTCCTGCGCCAATTTCGCCGCAGACGGGTCTTTCGAGGCGACGATACCGGCGGTTGGATGTTTTTTAATCAGCTCTTTGGCGAAAGTGGGGCCGGAGAGAAAACAGGCGCGATCAGCGATACCGGCAGGCATGGTGTCGGCGATCATCTCGGCGGGCAGGGCAAGAGTATTGTTTTCAATTCCTTTCGTCGCAGAGACCACGACAGCGTTTTGCGGGATAACGTTTTTCAGCTTTTCAAGAGTTTGGCGCATGAACTGGGACGGCGCCACGAAAATAACGACACGGCTCCCTTTTACCGCCTCGCCCATGTCGTCCGTCGCCAGAAGGTTATCGGGCAGTGTCATGCCTGGCAGGAAAGACTTGTTTTCATGGGTGGTATTTATAGATTCCACAACCTCCCGCTCCAGCGCCCATATGGTGACCGGCTTCCCGCTTTGGGCAACCGACCAGGCCAGGGCCGTACCCCACGCTCCCGCTCCTATAACCGCAGTGGGCTGTCTGTCCGCCATTAATTTCCTGTTTGAAGTGACATGCTACATTATACCAATCAAAACTGTATAACCTGTGTGTTAATATTTACGTTTGAGCAATCATAATGGCGCGAATAGGTATAACGACAACGGTTCCATCGGAAATCATTTTTGCGGCTGGCTCCGTTCCGGTAGATCTGAACAACATTTTCATAACCGATATCAATCGGTCGGCCTATTTTGAGCAAGCCGAAGTGGATGGTTTTCCCCGTCCCTTGTGCGGCTGGATCAAAGGGATGTATTCAGCCTGCCTCGATCATAAAATCAGCGAAGTTATAGCCGTCACACAGGGCGACTGCTCGAACACACATGTGTTGATGGAAATTTACAGAATGCGCGGTGTCAAAACCGTGGCGTTTAATTTCCCATACGGGCGCGACCCTGCGATGATGAAAAGGTCTATAGAGTTGCTCCGCGAGTATTTTGGCGTGGACGAGCCGGCTGTGGAGGCGATGAGAGTCCGGCTCAACCGTGTCCGCGCAAAGCTTGGCGTGATCGACCGGATGACATGGCGCGACGGAGTGGTGACCGGGTTTGAGAACCACCTGCTCTTGGTCTCATCGTCCGATTTCGAGTCCGACCCTGACACGTTCGAAGTAAAGCTCGACAGGTTCATAATCGAAGCAGGCCAAAGAGAGCCGATGGAGCAGTCTGTCAGGCTTGGTCTTATCGGGATACCGCCGATTCTCGACGGTCTATATCCATACATCGAAGAGCATGGGGCAAGGGTTGTGTATAACGAAGTCCAGCGTCAGTTTACGATGCCGTTTGGAGGGGAAACGCTGGCCGAGCAATATTTAAAATATACATATCCATACGATATCGGCCCCCGGATTGACGATATCAACGAGCAGATATCAACTCGCTCGATTGATGGAATCATTCATTATGTCCAGTCGTTTTGTCATCGCCAGATGGAGGACATGATTTTCCGGGAGCGGATAGACGTTCCTATTCTCACCATCGAGGGAGACTCGCCAAGGCCGGTTGACGCAAGAGCCAGGATCAGGCTGGAGAGTTTTATACGTATGATAACCAGGCGTAAAGGGGCTGTGGCATGAGCGTGGTCGCAATACCGACCCTTGGCGTTGACGCAGGATCGCGCGAGGTGAAGCTTGCGGTAAGCGACGGCAGGAAGGTTGTCTTCAAAGCCAGTATGGATACGATCAAGTTTTATATAGAGCTGAAAAGCGATGGCGCCGACCTTGACATAAACAAGCTTAACGCGCTTGGTCATGCGCCGAAATATGAGAGGCTCGTCTCTACCGGGTATGGCAGAAACAACGTAAAGATTGAGGGAGGAGTTTCAATCCCGGAGATAGACGCCCATGTGTCGGGAGCTTTATTTCAGACCGGGCTTACCGATTTTACGCTGGTAGACCTGGGGGGGCAGGATACGAAAGTTGTGAGTGTAAAAGGTGGAATGGTGGACGATTTTGTGATGAACGACAAATGCGCCGCCGGCTCTGGACGGTATCTGGAGAACATCGCTCACGCGCTTGACGTTTCCTTGTCGAGACTGGGTGATTGCCATGACGACCCGGCCCCGCTGTCGAACATGTGCGCTACGTTCGGGGAATCGGAAGTTATTGAGCTTGTGTCCGAAGGCGTTGAAGTGGAGAAAATACTCGCAGGCGCCAACAGGAGCGTGGTCTTACGTCTTTTGCCGATGGTGGTCAAATTCAGGCCGAAAGTGATCGTCGCCACCGGCGGGGTGGCTAAAAACAGAGCCATACGCGAAATGCTGGCCGAAGAGACAGGCGTTACGGTCATCGTCCCTGGCGATCCACAGCTTAACGGAGCTATCGGATGTTGCCTGTCATAAAACGGTAAAAAGGAGGAGCGAAAGGTGGAAAAATTTCCAGGATATAAGCGGCTCTTTCGTTTTGACGCTGGCTGTAAACTAAAGACGCTGGAGTTCATGCGCTCTTCTCCTTCCCTCGATCCTGACGCGATTAATATTTTCGCTCATATACTTTCAGCGGAAAATATGTGGCTGAGCCGTCTTGAGCTTGGAGTCAAAGCGCCGCCTCCAAAACTGTGGCAGGGGCGAACCCTCGATCAATGCGCCGATGAAATGGAGTCTGTCATCGGCCACTGGACAAGATATTTGGGCGGCCTTTCAGAGGAGGATTATTCGAAACAGGTTTCGTTTATAAATTTGAAAGGGATACAGGTTGACAGGCCCGTTTACGATCTGCTGACCCAAGTGTTGAACCACTCTACCTATCATCGCGGCCAGATCGCCACTTTGGTGGGCAAAAGAGAGGTTGACGCCCCTCCTACGGACTATATATTTTTCCCGCCAGATTAACGAAGGGTTTGCCGACTCTTGTTAAAAGGAATGGAGTTACGCGCTTAACTGACCCCTCTTCTTTTTCCCCTTACTTTTTCGATATTTCCACGAATTTCATTCGCAGGTCGTAAAGGGAATGGGTAAGAAGGCTCGCTTCTTCTTCGTTTAAGTTTCCCTTTGTTTTTTCTTCTAATATCGCCAGGATGTCTATCGACTGTTTGGCAAGATCGAGGTTGACAGATGTTTTGCCGGAGACTTCGTCGTGGAACCCGCCCATATGGTATGCGGCGCTGGAAGCCAGCGAAAGGATGAAGGTGGAAAAATTGATCGGGGGAGCCGCCGCGTCGTCTCTAGTCTCTGGCCCGGGCTCTGATCTTATCTCCTCAGAAGGGTTTATATCCCCCGGCTCATCCGGCGCCTTTCCCGGCCCAGGCGCATTATCCTGCTCCTCAGCGGCCGAATCATCCTCGTCGAATCTTCTGCGCTTATCTTTGAACTT
>DRJW01000172.1 GCA_011052055.1 Nitrospirota bacterium | reverse complement strand
GCCTAAAACCGGACTGACGGATTCGGCGGCTCTGACAAAAATTGTGACAACCGCCGCGACTACAGTCACCGTTATTAAAACGGTAACGGCGCCAGCCATCTTCTCCGAACCTATAGCCCGGCGGGAACCAGCTTCCAGTTTTCCAATAAATGCCCCGATCAAGCGGACGGGATGAAACCTCCATACCGGATCGCCTATCGCAAGGTCAAGGAGTACGGCGCAGGCTATCTCCAGGGAAAGGCTCATTTTATGTTAATCAATTCATATATCCTGTCCAGATCAACGTTGGCTCGGAACATATCCGCAAGCCGGTCCAAAGCTGATTCGATGTCGTATCTTGCGACAACGCGCCCTTTGGGCTTAAATCCTTTTCTTACCCTGAGCCGGTCTACGAACCATCTTCGAAACTCGTCCTTGTCGAACAACCCGTGCAAATAAGTGCCCCATATCAAACCAGCGCCAGACTGCGCGCCGATTATTTCGCCATCGTCACGCTTAACCAGAGCCTCAGCGCCATTGAACGTTGTTTTGCCATGATGGATTTCGTAGCCGGTAAGCGCAAGCCCGGAGCCTAAATGCATCCCATCAACTCTTTTTAACGTTTTTTCTACAGCCAGTGTTGTCTCCATCTCTAAAAATCCGAGTCCATTCGCGCCGCCTTTTCCCGATTCGACGCCTTCAGGATCGTGGATGGAGGAGCCGATGATCTGGAATCCTCCGCAGACGCCGACAATCTCGGCTTTGCCCAGCCCGGCGATTTCTTTTAGTTTGTCGCCAAGACCGTTTCCCGCAAGGTCTGAAAGGTCGGAAATCACGTTTTTACTTCCCGGTATTATCACCGCGTCCGCGTTATCGAGATCCTCCGGTTTGAAAGCCGATCTGACGGTAACATCCGGCTCTACGGCCAGCGCGTCAAAATCGGAGAAGTTGGACGTATGCTTAAGCCGGACGACCGCTATATCGACCGTATTTTCTTTTTTCTCCCCGCTATGGCCGTATCGAACAAAGTTTCTGTCCTCCTCTGGAAGACCAAGATCCGGCAAGAACGGAATCACGCCGTAATTTGAATATCCGGTGAAACTACAGGTGTAATCAATTGCGTCTTCAAGCAAACTTGCGTCGCCCCGGAATTTGTTAATCACGAACCCGGCCATTATGCCTCGCTCCCATTCAGTCATGGTCTCAACGCATCCTATGAACGACCCGAACACGCCGCCCCTGTCAATATCTCCCACCAGCAGGGCGCAGGCTCTTGCATGGCGGGCCATTCTCATGTTTACGATGTCGCGATCTTTAAGATTTACTTCCGCAGGGCTTCCGGCGCCTTCCATCACCATCACATCATGTCTGGATGAGAGCGCGTCGTAGGCCTCCTTTACCGTCTCGAACCCTTTGGTGGCCTTATAGTCGAAATAATCTTGCACATTCATCGATCCGATAGCTTCGCCCAGGACTATGACCTGCGCCCCGGTGTCGGAGTTTGGTTTTAGCAAGATAGGGTTCATCAGCGTGTCCGGCTCCAGTCCGCACGCCTGCGCCTGCGTTACCTGAGCGCGTCCGATTTCCTTACCGTCGAGTGTGACGTATGAGTTTAGCGCCATGTTTTGCGCTTTAAACGGCGCCACGTCATAACCATCCTGCTTTAACACCCGGCACATCGCCGAGGCTATGGTGCTTTTGCCGGAATCGGAGCTTACTCCCTGAAACATTATCGCGGGCGCTTTTTTGCTCCTCTGAATTTTGCCCCGCCTTGCGCCAGCGCCTCGCATGGCCGCGCTCAGAGCTTCCACCAGCTTTCCGTTTTCCTCTTCCGTCCGCACCGCAACCCGGAAATAGCGCTCATCCAGCCTTTCGAAATTCGAGCAAAGCCTTATGGCCGCGCCCTGTTTTAAAGCCTCATCCGCCAGTTTGCGCGCGTCCATTCCATATCTGTCCACACGCCCCAGCATAAAGTTTGCGGAGCTGTCGAAAATAGTCAGCCCGTCAATCTGTCTCAGCCGCGCCGCCAGCTCCTCGCGCCATCGCTTTACCGCGTCCCTGGTTTTCTGAAGATATTCTTCATCATTTTGCGCCCTGGCTCCGAACGCCTGGGCGAAAGTGTTCACCGACCAGGGGGGAAGAGATATTCTCATAGCTCCGGCGATATCTTTATTTGCGACCACAAAACCGAGCCTCAACCCTGGAACCGCGTAAAGCTTGGTCATAGACATAACGACGACCACGTTATCGGGCATGTCGCCTGTCAATGAATCGAAACCTTCGACGAAACCGGCGAACGACTCGTCGATAAGGAAAGTTGTCTCCGGCTTTTGTTTCGCCAAAGAGCGCAAATCCCCGCTCACGAAAGTTTTTCCGGTGGGGTTGTTGGGGGAGCCAAGCATTACAAGCTCGCCTCCCGCCAGGATCGATCCGAGAGAGCCGGTATCCAGGACGAAACCATCATCTTCCTCCAGTGGGAAAGTGGCGACTTCAAGCCCCGCCATCCTGGCCGCGTAACGGTAATCGACGTAAGCAGGCTCTGCGATGACTGCCCTTTTATAGGCGCCTGCTTTAGGCGCGGCGAAAATAAGCTCTGTCGCGCCGTTTCCTACGACGACCTGATCGGCTGAGACGCCATGTTTATCAGCGAAAATATTTACAAGCTCAGCGTATTCGTTATCTGGATAGTTGACAAGATCGGATACTTTAGACGCCAGCAAGGGCCGGAGCCATTCCGGAAAGCCGAGAGGGTTAAGATTCGCTGAAAAATCGATAATCTTGTTTTCAGGCAGACCGGACGCCTCTGCCAGTTTTCTCAAGTTTCCGCCATGAACCGGGTCGGGACTCATCACACGCCTTTCATCAATACCGCCGAGGCGATAACAAGGGATGCGGTTTCGCATATCTCGCAAAGAGCGCCGTAGGTGTCGCCCGTCATGCCGCCAAGTTTCTTGCCGCAATAGACCATGAACAAAACAGCTACCGCCGCCGTCCCCACTGCTACCCAAAAGCCGGGAAAGCCGAACGTCAACAGGCAGACGCCAAGCAGAACAAGCGCTGACCACCATGCGCGCGCCGGGTTTCGTCCCGGCTCGAACGCCGTTCCCAGCCCGTAGGAGTTTCGGACATAAGGCATGACAGAAAGCGCCGCCACCATCGCGCATCGCCCGGCCAGCGGAGCCGAAAGAAGCGCCATCCAACGGATGTCGGCGGATATCGACGCGAGTGAGACGACTTTTAATATGAAAACGGAAATTATCGAAAGAGCGCCCATCGGGCCGCAGGCGCTGTCTTTCATTATTTCGAGGGCGCGCTCTTTATCCGCCCCGCTAAAAAATGCGTCCGCCGAGTCGGCGAGCCCATCCATATGCAGGGCGCCTGACACAGCAGACATTAAAATGACCACGATAGCGGCCGATACCCATACCGGCGCAAATGACAAAAGCGTCCAGTCGATTATTACAAGGGCGGCTCCTATAAAACCGCCAACCAGCATAAAGTAATTGACAGACTCAGAAAGATCGGAAGGCTCTGACTCGTATTTTCGCGGTACCGGTAGCGCCGTTAGAAAACTGACAGCGGAGAAAAAATTTTTCATTTATCAGCTTGAGACACGGCCGCTTCTTCGAACGTGGCGATTTTTGTGAGCGTTTTAGACGCCGCGTCCACAAGACACAAAGCGAGGGCCGCGCCTGCGCCTTCGCCCAGGCGCATGTTCATGTCTAAAAGAGGATTGGCGCCAAGCGCTTTGAGCATCTGGGAATGGCCAGGCTCTACGCTGAGGTGCGATGAGATCATGTAATCTTGCGATTTCGGCTCGATGGTTTTAGCGATTAAAGCGCCTGCTGTAGAAATAAAACCGTCGATCAGAATCGGTTTTCTCATCGACGCGGCGCCCAGCATGAGCCCTGCTATGCCGCCTATCTCAAAGCCGCCCAGTTTAGCCAGAATATCCACACCATCACTCAGATCGGGCTTGTTCACTTTTAAAATGGTCCGTATAACTTCAACCTTATGCTTTAACTGGTCGTCGTCGAGGCCGGTTCCCCTGCCGGTTATGTCGCCCGGATCGCTACCTGTGATAGCGGCGATGATGGAGCTACTTGGCGTGGTGTTGCCGATCCCCATATCCCCGGCTCCGAAAACATCTGTAGAATCCGCAAGATCAGTGGCGATTTCAATACCCGCCTCGATGCTTTTTACGGCGTCCTCGCGGCTCATGGCGGGGCCTTTGGCGATATTGGCCGCGCCCATCCCTATTTTTTTGTGTATGATCGTATCGCCCATAGCGCTCAAGTCGGCGTTCACGCCCATATCCACGACGACAACCCTGGCGCCGGTCAGGCTTGAAAGCGCGTTCACCCCGGCTCCCCCGTTGACAAAGTTTCCGATCATCTGCGGTGTCACCTCCGCCGGGTACAAGCTTACTCCTTCTTCGGTGACTTTGTGATCGCCAGCCATTGTGACGATAGTTTTTCTTTCGACCGGAGGTGGGGATTGCCCGGTCATTCCGGCCATATCGACGGCAAGATCCATAAGCCTGCCCAGCGCCCAGTGGGGCATAGTAAGCTGGTCGAGCCTGGCTTTGGCTTTGTCGCGGGCCTCCTGGCTCAAAGGTGAAATTTTATCGATAGTCTCTTTAATTAAACTCATATGCAACTCCTCACTTCAAAGTTATTGGCAGGCCGCTTGCCATCATCACCGCCTGATCCGCCTCACCTGCGATAATCTGGTTGACCCGGCCCGCGATATCGCTGAAATTACGCGCAAGCCGGTTATCAGGAATAATGCCGAGCCCCACCTCGTTACTCACAAAAATCACCGTAGAATCCGATTTCCTGCATTCGGCAAGCGCGTCTTGAGCAAGCTTTGAGACTGTCAACTCCGTTACCTGCTCGCCGTTTTTTCCGGCCTCGAACATTATATTGTTTATCCATAGCGTCAGGCATTCGACAAGGATAGTTTTGTAGCCTTTCGCTTCCCGTATAACGCCGGCGATATCGACAGTTTCCTCTTTCGTATCCCATCCGGCTCCTTCCCGGTCTCTTTTGTGATTTTCAATTCTTGTTTTTGTCTCTTCATCGATGACGGGACAGGTTGCGATGTAAAGCATCGGTTTGTTTTTTAAACTCTCCGCAAGATTCTGGGCGTAGGCGCTTTTGCCGCTTCGCCGCCCGCCTGTCACGAACACTATTTTGCCCATCGCTAATTTCCTGAGCCGGTCTCCCAGCGGCTTTCTTTCAGCTCTAGCGCTCCGTTGTTTTGCTCCAATGTCACAAACGAAGCCGGTGGCGCCAAAAGCGAAAACTGGTTTTGAAACCCAAGGCCAAGGATAAGGCACATCAAGTGGCCTATGACGCCGCCATGAGTGAACACGATTAAACTATCCGCTTCTTCGTCTACTATCATCTCCATCACGCCCCTGACCCGTTTGGAAAAACCTTTATAACTCTCGCCATCTGGAAATCCGAAATCCGGATCCCACGAGAACCATCTGTCAACTTCCTCTTTATAGTCTCTGACGAGCTCTGAATAAGATTTGTTTTCCCATTTCCCGAAATCCACTTCCCGCAAATCATTATCAAGCTCGATATCGAGATTGATCCCGGATGTGGCTATCCTCGCCGTGTCTTGCGCCCTTTTTAGCGGGCTTGAAAGAATCTTGTCGGGCCGCATGGCTTTTACGCGCTTCGCCAGCGCTTCGGCCTGTCTTTCGCCTTCCGGCGCCAGGGGCAGGTCTGTCGCGCCTGCGTAAAATTTTTTCAGGTTCGCTATCGTTACTCCATGACGTATGAGGGTTACCCGCTTCATTTTGATCTGGCTCTCTAGTAGTCCATGCATTTTTGCGCCGGTATCCCCGCCTGCTTTGGATGCTTGATTACCTGCATGTTCGTCACAAGATCAGCTTTATCGATAAGCCTTTGAGGAGCGTCCCTTCCGGTTAAAACAAGATGACTCCCCTCCGGCCTTAAGTCGATAAGCTTCTCCACCTGTTCTATTTTTACGAGGCCCGATCGTAGCGCGTAAAGAATTTCATCGAGCGCCACCACGGCGTACCGCCCCGATGTTATCGCCTCTTCGGCAAGTTTTATCCCTTCCTGCGCCTGTGTCTCGTGATCTTCGCGCGATACATCGGCAAGCCACGTAAAACCTTTTCCTGACATAACGATCTCAAGATCGGGCGCCAGCCTTTCGGCGAGATAATGCTCTCCAGAGCGGCGCCGTCCTTTTATGAATTGTATGATCTTACACTTTTTGCCATGCCCCAGCGAACGCGCCACAACGCCCAGAGCGGCGGATGTTTTTCCTTTCCCGTCCCCTGTAAATATCACGGTTATTCCTTTAACTTGCTCCATCAGCGCTGTTCAGCCTCTAAACCCTGCTGTGTAACACGGTGAAATTCCTCTATCAACTCGTCAACCGACTCAAAAGCGCCGGACCCGGTGTGATCCGGTTTTTTTATCATCACAATTTTTAGGTCAGACTGCTTCACCGCCTCCACTTTTTCAGGCGCCCCGCCCGCAAGCCCACTATCTTTACTTACCACAACCCCAATATCATACTGCTGGAGGTGGCTAATGTTGCTCTCCACAGTGAACGGCCCTCTTTTGGCTATTATATGATCGTCGCTCAATCCCGCCCTGTGGCAAGCTTCGACAGACTCTGGATAATCGAGGACTCTGGCCACCATCTCGACACCGGTCTCCTTCGATTTTTCAGCGAATACGCCGATATTTTTAGAGCCTGTAGTCGTTAGCACGGTCTCGCCGAAAGAAAACGCTATCTTGGCCGCCTGCTCGTAATCTTCCGCCCAGATAATGTTATTACAGTCGTAGACAAGGCCGGGCCGGACGAAAGTAAAATAGGGTATGGTGGTCTCATTAGCGGCTTTGCGCGCATTAGCACGGACGATTGTCGCGTAGGGATGGGTTGTGTCTACAACCGCCCGAACACCATTATTTGATATGAACTCTTTAATCTCATCGAGCGTCATTCTGCCTGTGATTCTCTTTACCTTGTCGTTCTCTCCGATGTCGATATCAATATCAGT
>DRJW01000171.1 GCA_011052055.1 Nitrospirota bacterium | reverse complement strand
GCCTCTGAAAACCCGTCCCAGCGCGAATCTACGCAAGACGGGCCGCCGCCGGACGATGATGTTCCATTTTAGAGGTTTCCATTAATCTCAAAGAGAATATCAGCATGCCTGTGATGTTTTGGCAGGCGGTTGGTTTTACATTTTAATAAGGAGTTTTACGTTGATGAAAAGAAACACAGCCAAACCGGCGAGGCGCCGCACATTTTTCCAAAGAAAAGTTTGCCGGTTCTGTTCGGAGAAAATCGAGGCGATCGATTACAAGGATATTAAAACCTTGAGGAACCTGCTCACAGAGAGAGGCAAAATTATCCCCAGCAGAATATCGGGAAACTGCGCTCATCACCAGCGCAAAGTCACTGTAGCTATAAAACGGGCGCGGACTATGGCGCTTATTCCTTTTACATACATTTAATCCAGGCGCAAAAAATGACCCATGCGATAGGGCGCCATGATTCTCGCGGTTTTCTCTCTATCGCCGCGCCGTTTTTCATCTCTTTGGGGCTTTTTCTGTTCTCAATTTTTATTCCGCCACTTGGAATTCTGTCGCCTGTTCCTCTCTATTATTCCCTGGTGACTCACGGTCAAAAGACCGGACTTTTAACCATAGCCCTTTGCTCGCTTGCGATACTTGCGATTACCGGAGAAAGGGACGCCCTGTTTTTCCTCGTATTCTGCGGTCTTATGGCTGTGGTTTTGGCAGAGTCTTTCAAGCGGCGGGCTTGTTTGCGGTCAGCTATCGGCGCGGCTACCTTAGCGCCCTTGATTGCAGGCGCCATTATCGCCCTTGCGATCAATATTTTCAGTGATACGGGAATATTAAAGGTTTTAGATAACAACGCCTCAGAGGCCATAGCCGCCATAACGGAATCCTATAAAAGCGCCGGAGCCGATCCTCAGCTTGTAGACTGGGTGGAGCGCAATTCGGATATGCTAAAAGATGTTGTCGGGCGTATATTTTTCGGTATGACGGCCGTTAGCCTCTTCTTCACGGTTATCATCAACTGCTTGATAATAAAGATATTATCTCTTAGATTCGGCTGGGGCGCCCACTTTACAGACGACAGCCTCGCCAATTTTAGAACACCGGAATATCTTGTCTGGCCGGCTATAGCTGGAGGGATTTTTGTCTTGCTTATCGGCGGCGCATGGGCCACGGCAGGTATAAACCTTCTGCTGATTACCGGAGCGATTTACCTGATCCAGGGTGTAGCGATAACCCATCATTTCTTTTTAAGGTCGAACTTGCCGATAATTCTAAAAGCTATCGGATATTTTTTGCTGTTTTCCCAGCCGCCTCTTCTTCTGGCCGTCTGCTGTTTGGGACTTGCGGATGTTTGGGCCAACTTTCGGAAGATTGAGGCGGGAAATGGATAAGTGATCGGTGACTATGAAAGTTTTTCAACATAAGGGAACCTCTAAAAAGCGCTTTCGTAGCGAAATCGAGCGAAAAGCCGTCAGGCGAGACGGCGAGACAAAATAGCCGCAAGCGTAGTAGTAACTACTCTGAGGACGAATTTGACTCGTCAACGAATTTGACTCGTCAACGAAGCATGGCGTCTTTTACAGCCGATTGTAGCAGAAATGGATTTTTAGAGGCTCCCATAACATCGGAGATTAGAGATGAAAGTGATACTGAATGATTTGACGCCGCAGTTGGGCGACGCCGGGGATACTGTGGATGTCTCCGCCGGATATGCGAGAAATTATCTCCTGCCTAAAAAGCTGGCTTTCGAGGCCACACCGGCCAACATCAAGCTTTATGAAAACAACTTGAAGCAGAGAGCCAGGAAGATCTCGAAACTTATTATGGCCGCCCAGGAGCAAAAAGCCAGAATCGAAGGAGCCGGAGACCTTATTTTTTTCCGCAAGGCGGGAGAAGACGGCAAGCTGTTCGGCTCCGTCACAAGCTCAGATATTGAAGAGATTCTGAAAGAAAAAGGTATCGAGGTAGACAAGCGGAAGATCACAATGGACCGCCAGATAAAAAATCTCGGCGAGATGGATGTAACAATTAAAATCCACGCTAAAGTCACAGCCACTTTAAAAATCGTGGTTCAACCAGAGGCGGATCAAGCGGATGTTGAAGAAAGCGCGCCGCAGACAGATGAAGTAGCTTCCGAAGAAAGCGTGGAGGAGGCCGAACCGGGCGAGGAGACGCCGGAGCCAGATCAACCGGAGATCTGACCTGTTTTCCCCTTGAGGCGGGTAATAACGAAATGGATTATACCAGCATCATTTCCGCGAGCGCTATAGCCGAGGATCTGGCCGATGGGCAGATTCAGAGGCTTGCTCAAATCGCCATATTCCGTGAATACTCTCCAGGTGACATTATAATAAAAGAAAATGATAAGACCACTGACTTGTTCCTTATAAATGAGGGGCATGTTTCTGTTGAAATCAAACGGTTTCCCTATGACGCCGCCTCCCAGCCGTTTCTTCTGATTAAAGCAAAAGGACTGGTCGGCGAATTTTCTTTTATCGACAGGTCTCCGAGGTCGGCCAACGTAAGGGCGCATGATAAGGTAACTTGCCTGGTACTGCCGGGAGACAAGCTGGAATCTTTGATTCAAAACGATTACGAAATTGGATTTCTGTTAATGCGAAATATGGCCCGCCTGTTGTCGGCGCGCATTCGTGGCGCCAACCTGGAGCTTCGCAACCAGCTTATCTGGTAGGCGGGTGTCCCGAATGGCCGAGACGGTTCATATAGTCTTACGAAAGACGGCCAGGCTCGTCCGAAAGGGCGAAACCGAAAAAGCGGAGCGTCAGCTCAAACAAGCCATAGACTCCGGCCTTTCAGACATCAGGCTGAAAATAAGACGCGCTATAGCCTGCGGCGACTATAAACCCTTAAAAGAAGATCTCGATCAGGGAAATAAAAGCGGATCCGGCTGGTTTTTCGTGGCGCTTGACGCTCTTAGACGGGGTGATACCGGCGAAACCAGACTATGTTGTAATAAAGCGCTTGCGATCTCCCCTGGCAACCTGTCTATCTCCGCTCTTTCGTCTATAGCGGATTTCGTAGATGGAGATGAAAAGCCGCTATTTTCCATGGCTTGCGACCTGCCCCACGTTTCGATTCATACGCAGGCTCTTGCCCTGTCGGCCATAGAAAAATCGATAATCTCCCGCCGTCTCTCCGATACCGGCGCCCCCGATAAAGATGACAGGCTCGGAGGCCCGCCGGGATGGATCATGGACAGGCTCGATGATTTCGCCGTGTTAGCTTACTGGCTGATATGGAAAGCAATGAATGTAATAGTAAATATCGCCGACCCGGAACAAAGAGCCGTAGCCGGACTGACGCTCGACGGTGACCTTTTCGAGGGCTTCGGAAAAAAAAACAGTGCGGCCCGGTATTACCTGCGGGCGCTTAAAATTGATCCAGATTGCCAGGAGGCTCTGGAGTCGATGATAATTAAATCTATCGAAAACGAAGCATATGAAGACGCAATGACATCTCTTTCAAGGCTTGCTCAAAGCTCCTCCCAAAAGTTCGCGCGCAATCCTCATCTTATAAAATGGAAAGCCGACATACTATTTTTAATGAAAAAATTCTCAGAGGCCGAGCCTTTTTATGTAAAGGCGGTCGAACACTTCAAACTGGAATATATGCTTTTCTATAGACTGGGGCTGTGCCGATTAAGGCGGGGGGACGACGCCGGAGCCATAGGATATTTCGAAAAATCTCTGAGCCTGATCCATCACGGCCTGATAACAAGACGCCTTGAGTTTCTGGGCGAAATCCGTTAGAACCGTATTGTCCCATTATCAACTATTTTGTTGTTAATGATCGCGCCTGGAATTTCAAACAGCTTCTCAAGATCCAAACCGGCCACATTTTTTCTACCAGACTTTCTTATCTGTCTCGCTTTAATCATATTATCGGTGCCCACCGGGTCGTATTCGAGGGCCAGGGCCTTCTGGCCGTTCCGTAAAAAGTCGAGGATCAAGTTTATCGAATAATTGTTCAGCGTAACAACCTGCTTTTTTGTGATCTTCTTTTTTGGCGCAGGAGCGGTTTCAACCCGGCGTATGGTCATCATAAGGTCGTTTAGTTTCATGGCCCGTTTGAACATCATCTTCTTGGCCCCGAACCTCAGCCTGCTCCGGTTCATGACTGTTTTTATAAGCGTGTCGGCGCCATTGTTATGCATCGAGACGACTTTAGAGGCGAGCGTCCAGTATTTCTTCTTCACAAAACGGTCGGCCCGAAACTCCCAGTAGACGTGGCCCAGACCGTTGGGGGCCGGGGTTGTGCACAATAGTCTGGGGATAAAATAGTTGTGGGCCATCACGTCGGCTGAAAGATGAGTGAGATATCCATAAGCATAGGCTTTTGTGGAATCGTCACTTGCGCTATCGAGCGTTTTCACGCCGACGCTCCAGTTGTGGCAATGATCGTCTCTTCGGCGATACCCTTTGCCAATGAAGATGTCGGCGCTTACACATCCGTATATGTAGTCTGTGGGATTGGCCGCAAGAATCGCCGCGATTTGCGGTTTTATCAGCGAGAGGTTTTCAAGCACAAAACTCCCCTGGGAGACATGTATCCCGGCTCCCCACGCCCATGCGTTTTCCGGGATCGCCAAAACCAGCAAAACCGCGCCAGCGGCCGCCATGAGCCATACACCGCCAAAATGCGTATTTACGCCGTTCAATCCACCGCCTGCATCTGTTTCCATTCAAAATACCTCGACTTCATCGTTTCATAATCGCCCTCATTGTCTATGTCGAGAGCCGCGCCCCCTTTACTTGTAAAAGCAAAACCGAACCGCAATCCCAGAATACGGCTGACGGCGGCTGATACTGCGCCTATCGGTGTATACCGGCTCGAAATTTCGCACAGCCTGGCAAGCCTTATAAACGACAGAAACATGGACACCTGCATCATAAAGTAGAGGCCAAGGCTCTGAAGCTTGACATGGCGCTCCCACATATCCTTTGTAAGCTGGACAATATTTTTTATATCTTTTTGGTATCTGGAGTTGTACGCCTGCTGTATCACCTGTTTGTTCGCGCAGGCGAAAGGCCGGGCCATGTGAAGATTATTGATCCTGTAATCCCCCTCCCTGAAATGAAAGTAGGCCATTTTGATCCCCGGTTTTCCTTTGGCGGGATAATATCTCTCCATTACATTCCTGCTGGTAAGGCCGGTCACATGGTCGAGTTTGGTCATATCAGCCTTATCGAAAAATTCGTTTATCTCGCCTGGGCTTGCAAGCGGGGCGTCGCCGGGCAAAATGAAGACAACCTTGTTTTTTATATCACGATCTCTTTCCTCGTCCCCCGGCTCATACCCGTCCAAAGTGGCCAGAAACCCGTTCCACACATTCGACAGAAGACTTTCCCACTGGTTTAAAGTTGTAACCGGCTTTGATATTTTAATGGCTCTGGCATGTGTATAAAGCAGATGATCGAGCCTTTGTTTGTCGCCGATGATAAAAACACGGTTTATCCGCTCGATTCGTCCCAGCGCTTTAAGAACATGGATAAAAAGAGGGGTGCCGTGGAGATATAGATACGGTTTGCTCTGTCCACCAAGCGGCCTACTGGCTCCCTTGTCTCCGCACATGAGCAAAGTGTCCACCGGACAAACCAATTTCTCCACCTCCACAACCATCAACCACACGCGACTCCATGGCCATTATAACCCCTTAAAGGGAACCTCTAAAAATTGCTTTCGTGGCGAAATCGAGCGAAAAGTCGTCAGGCGAGGCGGCGAGACAAAATAGCCGCAAGCGTAGTAGTAACTACTCTG
>DRJW01000170.1 GCA_011052055.1 Nitrospirota bacterium | reverse complement strand
GGTTTATAATCCGTCACTTTCATTTCACAAATAAACAATTGGTCAGTATACTTCCGATTGCGCCAGACTTCCAAGTCGGTTTAAATGTTACGTATGATGGATCAACAAGCAAGAGACCTCGTAAAAGCCATTTTTCCCCCCGGCGATGTGTCGGACGAGCCGGAGGATATTCTGGCCTACGGATTCGACGCTACGGGAAACGAATGCGCGCCGGAGCTTGTCGCCTTTCCCCGTTCGCCGGAGCAAGTGAGCGAGACGCTCAAACTTGCGAACGAGCGCGGATTTACGGTTACCGCCAGGGGCGCCGGCACAGGATTTGTTGGCGCGTCCATCCCGGTCCGGCATGGTGTCGCGCTTGTGATGACCAGGATGAACCGTATTCTTGAAATCGACAGGGACAATTTTACCGCTCTGGTGGAGCCGGGCCTTGTGACAGGCCAGTTCCAAAAAGAGGTAGAAAAACTGGGTCTTTTTTATCCGCCCGACCCGGCTTCTTTAAATGTTTCCACGCTCGGCGGAAATATCGCCATGGGCGCGGGAGGGCCAAGGGCGGTGAAGTACGGGGTGACCAGAGATTACACGCTGGGGCTGGAGGTGGTTTTGCCAACAGGAGAGATTATCCAGACAGGAGCGCGAACGGTAAAAAGCGTGGTCGGGTACGATTTTACGCGCCTTATGGTCGGCTCGGAGGGGACGCTGGGGATAATAACAAAAATCAGGTTACGTCTGCTCCCCAAGCCTGATGTTGTTCGTACTATGCTGGCCATGTTCGGTTCAGTCAACGATTCAGCGATGGCTGTCGCCGCAATTACGAAGGAGGGAATAATTCCGCGCACACTTGAGTTCATGGATAAAAACTCGGTGACGGCGGTCGAGAAATATATCGGCGCCGGTCTTCCCGCCGATGCCGAGGCCCTGCTTCTTATCGAAACGGACGGCGCGAAAGAACTGGCCGAAAAAGAAATTAATATGATAAAAAAGATATGCTCTCAACTAAACGCAACCCAACTGCGTGTCGCCAGAGACGAGGCCGAGCGTGAAACGCTGTGGAAAGCGCGCCGGTCGCTTTCCCAGGCCATAAGCAGGATCAGTCCGACGAAAATAAATGAGGATATAACCGTGCCGCGCTCGAAAATTCCTGACCTGATCTCGAAACTTTCGGAGCTCGCCGATAAAGTGAATCTGCCGATAGTCAATTTCGGCCACGCTGGCGACGGTAACATTCATGTGAACGTGATGACCGATAAAAACAATAAAGAAGAGTACGCGAGGGCGTTAGGAGCGGTTGACGAAATATTCGCCATATGTCTCGCTCTTGGTGGCACAATATCCGGGGAGCATGGCATAGGGTTGGAAAAAGCCAGATATCTGGAGTCGGAAATCGGGAAAGCAGGGATCGATCTTATAAAGCGGGTAAAAATCGCGTTTGATCCCAATGATATATTAAATCCGGGTAAAATAACGCCTGAGGGGGTATAGGAGACATTATGGATGTTCTTATTTTAATCGGATCCGAATCCGATCTCGATGTCGCAGAGGAGGTCACTAAGCTTTTAGACAGGTTCGGAGTGAAACATGAGCTTCATATCGCCTCGGCCCACCGGTCTCCGGACAAAGTAAAAAATCTGGTAGCGCGCGCGGATACCGAAGGGGTGAAGGTCATAATAGCCGGGGCGGGCATGTCGGCGCATCTGGCCGGAGTG
>DRJW01000169.1 GCA_011052055.1 Nitrospirota bacterium | reverse complement strand
TGGGGAGGCGGCTCTCGATTTAAACTATGACGAAGATAGCGTGGCGGATGTGGATATGAACGTGGTGATGACCGGCTCCGGGGATTTTATAGAAGTGCAGGGCACGGCGGAGAAGACGCCGTTTAGTAAAGACACCCTCGACAACCTGCTTGCGCTTGCCACCAAGGGGATCAACGAGATTTTCACCATACAAAAACAAGCGCTCGGTCTGAACGAATAGGGGCGGCCTCATGAGTCCGCCCACATGAGGGCGCACGCGGAATAACAGGCTGGGCCACAGCCGGTGGTTGAGCCTGCCGCAATGAGGTGGTGTGCAATTTATCGGGTATCATGTCGTCTATCCCCTGAAAACAGCGGCGCAGGTGGGAAGGCGCTAAACCGTTGGAAAACCACGTCAAACCGGATAGCAAAGGAAATAAACAAAGTTAGCGGCTCGCAGTCTGTGGTAAATAAAGCTGTAATTATAGGAGAGTCTGAACGCCAGGAAAACGGCGTGGCAAGAGCGGTTAAGGTGATAGAAGAGGTTTTTAACTGATTATTATACGAGGACATCTCTATCCGGCGCATAAACTGTAATTAGAGCATATTGTAAACATGCCCGTTACATAGCCGGATTAATTCCGGCAGGAACCTCTTGACGCTAATCGGGTTTTCGTAATAGCATGAAAAATTAATTTTTAGCGGATTGTACCCATTGCGGATAAATCTGAAGGAGACAGGAAGTGAAACGTACATATCAACCCCACAACATCCGGAGGAAAAGGACTCACGGTTTTATGGCGCGGATGAAGACACGGGGCGGGAGAGCAATTTTAAAAAGACGAAGAGCGAGGGGAAGGAAACGCCTGGCGGTTTAAAGCAGGGTAGTTACCGTTTTACAAAACAAGACAGGCTGTTAAAAAGACACGAGTTTTTAGACGTTTTCAAGAATGGAAAACGAAGGCGCCTTAAATCGCTCACTTTTATTTTCAAAGAAAACGGTCTTAACAGGTCGCGCCTCGGCCTCGTGGTTTCAAGGGCGGTTGGCAAAGCGCATTACAGGAATTATTTAAAGCGTGTAACGCGCGAGATTTTCCGCCTTAACAGATCCTGTTTGATAAACAACATTGACCTTGTGGTTCAGGTAAATCCGGGAGCCGCACGGTCTGATTATAAAAGCCTGGAACAAGAATTCGCTCGGTTTGCCGACAAGGCGGCCGGCTAAGAAGGCCTGCGGATCGTTTTTCGATCTTTTTACAGTAGCGCCTCAACATGGCCCGGAAAATTATGCGGTTTGTTATTATCTTTTTAATTAAAAGCTACAAGCTTTTAATATCGCCGGTTTTGCCTCCCGTATGCGGGTATCATCCGACATGCTCCGAGTACGCCATTGAGGCGGTGAAAGAACATGGAGCGTTGAGGGGTGTGTGCCTTGCGGCAAAAAGGCTTTTAAGGTGCACGCCGTTTCACAAGGCCGGTTTCGATCCGGTTCCACATTCTGATAAGGCGTCGATAAGATGATCGACCGCAATTTTATCATCGCCATGGTCACCGCCATGGTTCTTGTCATTTCATACAACGCCTACTACGAATGGCGATTCGGCGCATATATGCAGGCAAGCGAGGATAAGACGCTCGACCTGTCGAAGGAGGCGGAGGAGCCTGTAAAAGCCGGGCAACCTGACCAGGATAAACCAGAGAAGGCGCCTGTAGCTGATGTTGCCCCTGTCGCGCCCTCCACGCCCGCGCCTTCTGACACGGGAGAGACGGGCGGGGAGTTTCCCGGCGCAACCGAAACCGCCGACGCGACAGCTTCTGTATCGCGCGAAAGCAGGATCAGGATATCGACAGGGGTGACGGATATAGTTCTTACCAATAAAGGAGCGGTATTGCGCCGCTATGCGCTTTCAAACTATAGAGACGCGAGCCATAAAAACATCGATCTTGTGTACAACAGCGCTCTTGTGGCCCGAAAGCAGGCCGAGCTTGAGAAAGAGGCTCAAGACAGCGGAGATAAATCTTTCGAGCGGCTTGAGGTCTTTCCCACGCTTGGCCTGAAATTCCCAAGAAAAGAATTTTCCAGAATCGTCAACTCATCTTTTTTCAGCGCTGACGCAAAAGAAAAAGAGATCAATCTCCGGCCAGGCGATGATCCTTTTACGATCAATTACGAGCTTACGGACAAGTCGGGTGTTGTTATCAGAAAAAGCTATACGTTTTATCCAGACAGCTATGAGTTCGATTTTTCCGTTGCTGTCATCAGCTCCCCAAAATGGGGCGAGTTCGTATATTCGCTGGTCTGGTTCGGGCTTAGCGATGAGAAGAGCGCTTTTACCTCCTATTACTCATATAACGGCCCTATAGTTCTGGTAAACAGCCAGCGCAAGGCGGAGGCCCCGGAAGACGATGATCCTTCCAGAGAATATGAAGGTGAGATCAAATGGTCGGCTCTGACTCATCGTTATTTCACGATGTTCGCCATCCCTGAAGTAACAAAAAACCAGAAACTGATCTCTCGATATATAGACGACTCCAATTCTACGCTGGAGTGGGTTTATAAAGCGTCGGTCTCCGGTGATCGCGTGAATATCAAGTTTTTCGCAGGTCCGAAAAAACATAAATTATTAAAAACATATGGAGACGGCATACCGTCGATTATCAATTACGGCTGGTTCGATATTATCGCCAAGCCTCTGTTTTGGCTGATGACGTTTTTTCATGGCTTGACAGGCAACTGGGGATGGTCGGTGATCCTGCTTACCATAACCACGAAAGTCCTGTTTTTTCCCCTTACGCAAAAGGGCTTTAAGTCTATGCAGAAGCTTCAGAAGGTGCAACCGCATCTGAAAAAGATTCAGGAGGCTTACAAAGACGACAAAGAAAAACTCAATCAGGAGATGCTTGCGCTCTACAAGGAGCATAAGGTCAATCCGCTGGGCGGTTGTCTTCCCATGATTTTGCAGATTCCGATATTTTTCGCTTTGTATAAAGTCTTGCTTGAATCGATAGAGCTAAAAGGCGCCGGCTGGATATTGTGGATTGACGATCTTGCGATGAAAGACCCTTATTACGTGACGCCGGTGCTTATGGGGGCGAGCATGCTTGTTCAACAGATGATGACCCCAAGCGCGGGTGACCCGATGCAACGCAAAATGATGATGCTTTTGCCTGTGGTCTTTACATTCATGTTCCTCTCTTTTCCTTCGGGTCTTGTTATTTACTGGCTTGTTAACAACATATTAACCATTATCCAGCAATGGATTATAAAACGCGAATCGGAAGCGCATTGAGGTGAACATTATGGATTGGATTGAAGTGGAGGGCAAAACGGACGCCGAGGCGGAAGCTGAGCTTTTGGAAAAGCTTGGTGAAACCGACATCGGCAAACTAGAGATCGAAAAGGTGAAAGTTAAAAGGATGTTCCTGGGCATGGGCGGCAGAACGGTAAAGCTGAAGGGTAGACTTAAAGAAGCGCCGCCCGCGCGGGAAGCAAAAAAAGAGGTTGTGGACGAACTGGCCGAAACTATTCAGGAGGTTCACAATCCGGTGGAGGCGCCGCAAACCACTCATGTCGAAGCCCCCGCCCCCGCCGCACCCCCCGCACCCTCCGCACCCGCCAACGGTGTCGTCACAGGCGCCACAAAATATCATCCCTGGGTGGCGGAAGGGCCAGGCGCGATTCTCCTGCCGCCGGAGGGGAAAGGATACTCCAGGAGAAAATATGACCCGAACCCTTCACTGGACAATGAAGACGCGAAAGAAGAAAACCTGGATATTGGCGACGGGGGAAATGAAAATGAACTGGAGACCGAAGAGGAGTTTGTCCCGCCTGTCTATGAGGATGTGGACGATTCTCCGGTTATGGCCGAAGATCGGGACAGGGCGGTCGCGTTCGTCAACGGCGTGATCGACAAGATGAACATGAGTGGCGAAGTCAAAGGATACAGGCTCGCCGACAGGCTTTTGATTCAGATCGATTCGGATAACGGGGGCCTTCTGATAGGACGCAAAGGCTTAACGCTCGACTCGCTCCAGTATCTTACCGACATAATAATCAACAAAAAACGTGAGAGCCGGATAAGGATCATCCTGGATACGGAGCATTACAAGGAGCGAAGGAGGTTCAAAGTTTTCAAGATCGCCACTGCCGCCGCCGATAAAGCCGTTCGCATACATAAACCGGTGCGTCTTTTCCCGATGAATCCGACCGAAAGGCAAATAGTACATTCCTCGCTGGCCGATGACGGCAGGGTGGAAACCATAAGCGAAGGAGAGGGCGCCCGGCGCCGCGTAGTCGTGTTTCCCAGGGATAAGCGAAAAGACCAGGGCGAAAGAAGGTAAACAAGGCGGAATGGGGGGGGCTTGGCGGCAACCCCTCAGGCCCTCAACTAGCAGTACGCTGAAGAAGTCCTCCCCCGGTTTTTTCATCTGGAAAAGCGAAAAACGCGGTTTCCGCTTTTACTCATTTTTCAAGCGCTTTTCATTCTTGAAAAATGGCGGCGCCTCCATGTACCGCTGACATCAGGCCACTGAAAATAGTTTCTCAGCAACCTGCCAGTAGATCAAGCTTACTCTATCAATCCGCGCGCGCAAGGCCGCAATTTGAAAAGGGGGTGGAATCTTCATGCGCCAGGGGGCGGGCTTTTTTATTGTCGATCTGATTCCCCGAAATCTTTTAAATACCAATCTACGCCCCTGCGCCCCTGATGTTTCGAGCCAACGGAGCTTTCGCCTTTTCCTGGCCTTTGAGATAGCAATCAAAAAAATATCTGGTATTGGATTGATCCAGATAAGATATGGAGATTTCTTTTTCTCCTCAGATTATACGCCAGCCTATCAGCCTTATGTTAAGAGTCATCAGGTTTTACCATGAGCGGGCGTCAGGGCCGCGAGCATGTGGAAAAAAGGGAAAATAGAAAAGTTTGGGAAAAACTTCGGGATTAATGTCTGAATTCACGTTAATCCTGTAAAATATGATGAGTGATGGTTAAAAAAATGAACGACGATTCCAGAAAAGTAAGGCAGGAGGAGACGATAGCCGCTATCTCCACCCCTTCAGGAGAAAGCGCCATCGGTCTTGTGCGCCTGTCAGGGGCCACAGTTATCACAATTGTGGGGCAGATGTTCCGGGCGCCTTCGGGAAAGCGGCTTATAACCTTTGATTCCCATAAGGTTTATTATGGATTCGTCGTCGATCAAAACGGCGAAAAAATCGACGAGACAATGATAACCCTCATGCTGTCCCCACGTACTTATACGAGAGAGGATGTGGCTGAAATTTCCGGGCACGGGGGCGCGACGGCGGTTAAAGCAATTCTGAAAAGAACCCTTGAGCTTGGCGCAAGGCTCGCCGAGCCGGGAGAGTTCTCCAAACGAGCGTTTTTAAACGGTAGAATAGACCTTGTTCAGGCCGAAGCCATCATAGACCTGATTAAATCAAAATCGTCTAAAGGGTTCAAAACAGCTTTTTCCCAGCTCGACGGCCAATTGTCGATCGCTCTGGGGGAGATTGAGGAGGGTTTGATCGATGTTATTTCAGATATTGAAGCGTCTATAGATTTTCCAGAGGAGGAGCTGGATATCTTGGACAATTCCGCTCTGGCAGAAAAACTTCAAAAATTGCAGTATAAAACGTCAAAATTATTAGATACATACGGAGTTGGCAGGATATACCGTGAGGGTGTCGGGGTGGCTATTGTGGGCAGGCCCAACGTGGGAAAATCGAGCCTGATGAACTGTTTACTTGAGAGGGACAGGGTAATCGTGACCGAGAAGCCTGGGACGACCAGGGATACCGTTGAAGAGACTCTGCAGATAGAGGGTGTGG
>DRJW01000168.1 GCA_011052055.1 Nitrospirota bacterium | reverse complement strand
TCAGCGTAGCATTACTACGCTTGCGGGTCTTTTTGTCTCGCCGCCTTGCCTGACGGCTTTTCGCTCGATTTCGCTACGAAAGTAATTATTAGAGGCTCCCTTTAAACTTTTCGGAAATATCAGATGACTTTGTTTGAAAAAAATGAGAATGACCTTTATAGCGCGTTCAGATCTTTACTCGAAAACATGTCCAGATTCTCATCGGACGCAAGGTTCGAGAAAATGGCCCGCGAAGCCAACGGCGTATATGAGGCGAAAGCAGGCTCTATTTATACCGACGACCAGCAGTATGAGACACACATGACCTCTTTTCTCGAATGGTTCTTGTTCACCCAGCCGGCCAACGAGAAAGG
This sequence comes from Nitrospirota bacterium, assembly GCA_011052055.1. Classification (GTDB taxonomy): domain Bacteria; phylum Nitrospinota_A; class UBA7883; order UBA7883; family UBA7883; genus DRJW01. The sequence continues at coordinate 3,408 of DRJW01000168.1, read as the reverse complement.
GCAAACGGTCATTGATGTTTATCGCGAAGAAATGGCGCGCGGCTCCGACATTGAGCTTGCGATGATAGACGCCATAAAAGAACATATACAGGACGTTTTTCTTGTCAAATCGTCTAAAAACGGAAAAATAAAAGCGACGGCGCTACTCGCCAACAAAAATTATGTCATCAGCGACCAGGAAAGAGCCGGACTGTTGCGAAAAGGCGATATTTTCGAAGGCCGGATTGTTCAGTTTGAAAAAAACTGGCTCCTTACCAACGGATTCTGCCACCACCCCTCCGGCTCTTTGAAATTCATAAAGTCGGAAATGAAGCGGATCAGGAAAAATGGCGGAGAAGGCATTGAAGAGTTCCTGTTCGCTCTAAACGCCATGAGTGTCCGGTACGAGCGGTCGCGCCAGATAGACGTGAAAGAAATTTATAAATCGCGGAAAAGTTGATATTTAAATTAAGAGATTTTTCAGGTTATGACCTTTCCAAAATTGGTTTTTCGAGCTCATGCGGTTCGTAGAATGTATGAACGGCGGATCAGCGACGTGGATGTCCGGCATGTGTTGGATTCAGGGAAAACAATCGAGGAATATCCGAATGATAAACCCTATCCAAGCAGATTAATTTTAGGCTGGCGTGGCTCCCGCCCCATTCATATAGCCGCCGCCGATAAAGCAGAGGATGATGAAATAATCATAATCACTGTATATGAACCAGATCCTGTTAAATGGGAATCAGGCTTTAAACGGAGAAAATAATTATGAAATGCGTAATTTGTAAAAATGGAGAAACTGAACCTGGTAAAGCCACGATTACGCTTGAGCGCGGTGATATGACACTTGTCATCAAAGGGGCGCCGGCGCGTGTATGTCAAAACTGCGGCGAGGAATATCTGGATGAGGAAACAGTAAAAACCCTCCTCTCCTCCGCAGAGGAAGCCGCTAAAACCGGTGTCCAGGTGGAAATCCGCGAATACGTGGCGGCATAAGTAAAGAAAAACCGATGATGAAAAAAAACCATATTCTAAGTGAGATTAAACGGACGGCGAAAAATAACGCTGGCAAACCGTTAGAAGTGACAAAATTTAAAAAGTGGAAGAGAATCTTTTGAATGTCGACGTATCCTGCGCTGTCATGCCGAGAGGATCGGGGGAGGTCAAATTGATTAAGAGTAAAAAATGCCAAAACGAGATGACATAAAAAAAATAATGATTATCGGCGCGGGGCCGATTGTGATAGGCCAGGCGTGCGAGTTCGATTATTCCGGCGCGCAGGCGTGCAAGGCTCTTCGCGAAGAGGGCTACAAGGTATGCCTGGTCAACTCCAACCCGGCCACCATCATGACCGATCCGGATATGGCGGACCGCACGTATATAGAGCCGGTGACGCCGGAAGCGATCACAAAAATTATTGAGAGGGAAAAACCGGACGCGCTCCTGCCGACAGTCGGCGGCCAGACCGCGCTTAACGTCTCCGTCGCGCTTGCCGAAAGCGGCGTTCTCGATAAATTTAATGTGGAGCTTATCGGGGCGAAACTCGGCGCGATAAAAAAAGCGGAGGATAGAAACCTCTTTAAACAGGCGATGGAGCGTATCGGCCTTAACGTCCCCGTCTCCGCGCTGGCCCACAACATGGACGAAGCGATGGCGGCGATTGATACGGTAAAGCTTCCGGCTATAATACGGCCCGCTTTCACCTTGGGCGGCACGGGCGGGAGCGCGGCGTACACAAAAAAAGAGTACGAAGATAAATGCCGCGTAGGACTTAACGCAAGCCCGGTAAGCCAGATTCTCATCGAGCAGTCTGTCACCGGATGGAAAGAGTACGAGCTTGAGATCATGCGCGATTTAAAAGACAACGTCGTCATCGTCTGCTCGATTGAAAACTTCGACCCGATGGGAATGCACACCGGCGATTCGATCACCGTCGCCCCGGCGCAGACCCTTACGGACAAGGAATACCAGATCATGCGAAACGCCGCCATAGACATCATCCGGGAAATCGGCGTGGAGACCGGCGGCTCGAACATCCAGTTCGCCGTCAACCCGGAAAACGGCGAGCTGTTTATAATCGAAATGAATCCGAGGGTATCCCGCTCGTCGGCGCTGGCTTCAAAAGCCACCGGTTTCCCCATCGCCAGGATCGCCGCGAAACTGAGCGTCGGCTACACACTGGATGAGATCAGAAACGACATTACAGGGCAAACGCCTTCTTGCTTTGAGCCTGCTATAGACTATTGCGTCGTTAAAGTTCCCCGGTTCGCGTTCGAGAAATTCCCGTCAGCCGACTGCCGTATCGATACCCAGATGAAATCGGTAGGCGAGGCGATGAGCATCGGCAGGACTTTCAAGGAATCACTGCAAAAGGCGATGCGGTCGCTTGAAACCGGCTCGTTCGGGTTTGACGCGAAACCGGAGCCGGACGAGGATACGCTGAGACGAAAGCTTGAGTTTGCGTCGGAGGACAGGCTATGGAGCGTGGGCGAGGCGATAAGAGCGGGCTGGTCCATCGACCGGCTTTATAAATTGACCGGGATAGACCGATGGTTTTTGCATAACATAAAACAGATTATAGATACTGAAACCGATGTCGCTGAAAATGGAATCGAAAGCAATGGGCGTTTACGAGAGCTAAAAACGCTCGGGTTTTCAGACAAACGGCTTTCTCAACTCGCAGGCGTGACAGAGGACGATATCCGGAACCGCAGGATAAAGGCCGGAATCGAGCCTGTCTTCAAACGGGTGGACACATGCGCCGCCGAATTTGACGCCAATACTCCATATCTTTACTCCACCTATGAAGAAGAATGCGAGGCGGACGTAACGGGCAAGAAAAAAATAATGATCCTGGGCGGAGGGCCGAACCGGATAGGGCAGGGGATAGAGTTTGATTACTGTTGTGTTCACGGCGTTATCGGTCTTAAAAAAGACGGCTTTGAGACGATCATGGTCAACTGCAACCCGGAGACAGTCTCCACCGATTACGACACGTCCGACCGGCTCTACTTCGAGCCGCTCACTTTCGAGGATGTGATGGCGATCATAAAGCTTGAAAACCCGGACGGAGTGATTGTCCAGTTCGGCGGCCAGACACCGTTAAACCTTGCGTTAAGACTGGAAAAGGCGGGAGCCCCGATCATCGGCACGTCGCCTGCGTCGATCCATCGCGCCGAGGATCGCGAAAGCTTCAAGGCCCTGCTCGATAAACTAAACCTCAAGCAGCCGGAGAACGGAATCGCCACCAACCCGGACGAGGCCCTGAAAGTGGCGGGCGATATCGGCTATCCGGTCGTTGTGCGTCCGTCGTACGTCCTGGGCGGACGGGCGATGGAGATAGTCCATGACGATGAATCGTTAAGCTTCTACATGGCCAACGCCGTAAGCGCGTCCCCGGATCATCCGGTTCTGATAGACAAGTTT
>DRJW01000167.1 GCA_011052055.1 Nitrospirota bacterium | reverse complement strand
GCGGAAATTTCTATAATCGAGGCGTCTCCACCGTTCTTTGAGTGAAAAACATTGAACGCCGGCGCGCCGGAGCTGAACACACGGTCAATTACACAAAACGAGCACTGCTCCGAGCTGTGGTAAAATTTCTCGAAGCATTTAAGAGCGCCTTTTTTTTGGCGGGGCGGAGCCGTCCAAGCGTTTTCCAGCCCTGCCCTGTTAGCAAAGATTACATTGAAAGAACGATCCACGATTTTTATGGAATCGCGGATGCTGTCCATGACAGATTCGAGATAGTTTCCGTCTATGGCTCCGGCGCCTGAGTCTTTTCTGTTTTCCGTATCCATCTTCTCTAGTTAGACATACTCAATATTTTTCCGGCGGCGTTGCAGAGCCATTAACACAAATGAACAAAGATCGCGCTAACTGTGGCGCATATATTTTTTCGCGAAAACCACTCGTTGATCGATATTGGCCAACCGTTCGCCCTTGCTTTCAACAATCCTTAATCTCTTCTCCAGGCCCGCCATGTTGGCTATCTGAATATTCAGCCCCGGTCTTGCGTTTAGCTCCAAAACCATCGGGCCTTGATTTTCATCCAGCACAATATCAACACCAAGATAGCCCAGCCCGGTGATGTCGTAGCATTTCGATGAGAGGCTCAACAAATGCTCCCAGTCAGGAATTTCCACGCCTCGAATAGATTGGTCCGTATCGGGATGCTCGGTGATAGTTTCGTTTCCCCAGACAGCAAAGGTCGTGACTCCGGTGGTGACATCTATTCCCGCCCCTATAGCGCCTTGATGCAGGTTTGCCCGCCCGTCGGACATTCGCGTAGGAAGACGGGCCATCGCCATAACCGGGACGCCTCTGAATACAATTATTCTGATGTCAGGGGTTCCAAGGTAGCTTATGCTTTCAAAAACCGGGCTTATTTTCACCCTGAATTCTATCATAGCGACATCTGTTTGGCCGCCGAGGCTGTACATTCCACTTAAAATGTTTGAGACATAGTGCTCAATATCTTCTCTATCCAGTAAATTCCCGCTTACTTTCTTGTACGCATCTTTACTCCGGCCGCTTATAATCAATATTCCGTTGCCGCCGCTACCATGCGCCGGTTTTATCACAAAATCCGAATATTGCTCCACGAGGCCATGAATGTCTTTCACCGCGCGGTGGGAGCGGATTGTTCCATATAACTGCGGTATTGTTATCCCATTGTCCTGAGCCAGCTTTTTCGTGCGAAGCTTGTCATCTACGAGTTGATACAAGCTCCGGGAGTTATTCTCAAACACATAGACGGCGTTTCGCCTGTTTATGCCCAGGATGCCTTTTTGTTTCAGTTTGCTGATAATGTTTAGCATTTTATTCCGCCAGATACCGGAAACGGTATAGCTCAAAAAGTCTGTAGCCGGAATAGCGGCCAAGCAAAATCGTCACCGCCAGAATAATAAGCAAAACTTCGGGGAAGACAAACATTATATGTTGCACGTACCGTATTGACATCACCATAAAACTAAGGGACGCCGCCAACAAGCTTCCAAACGCCTGCGTCGACGCCTCAAGAGCCCCCATCTCCTCCCACACAATACATATTTTCTCTATGGTCATTGTAAGAATTATCATGGGGAACAGGGCGACTGACAAACCCAGCTGTATCCCAAGGTGATAACTTAAAATGCTGACGAAAAGCATGAACATGACAACCACCATAAGCACAGTGGCCACACGCGGAACATGCAGAAGTTGGAGTCTTTCAAGGAGCAGTCGAACGCTCAACCCCAAACCAACCATCAATGAAAACAGGACGATTCCCCCGATAAGCCGTGTCTCCCTGAATGAGAGCGCGATAAGAACGGGCATGAAAGTGCCGATAGTTTGCAGGCCGACCACGTTTCTTAGTATCACTATTATAAAGGCGCCGACGGGGATCATAAGCAATGTCCGGTAAACCACCTGGGTCTCTACCGGAAGGCTGAAAAGCGAATACTTCATCAATCTGGGCTTTGAAATCGAGCCACGCGCCAAAGCGTTCTCTATGGCGCGCTCCTGATTCAGGCTGACCGATAACGTTATATCCGGCTTGCCGCCACCTTCAATGTGGACAAGCTCTTCCGATCCCTTCCACCATGCCAGATATCGCTCTGGAACTCCCGGCCCTCCGATGACTGGATCGTGTGGATACCATCGCCCGGCGTGATAAACCTCCAGCCAGTGTTTAATTTTCGCGTCTTTTTCCATATCCCCCAGCCGGATTCCATGAACAACTTGCGCCGGAATCCCTTCAAGCGCGAGAATACGCGCCGCCATATCCAGCCTGTGAACCAGTGAATTTTTCCTGCCCAACAATAATTGCACATTATGATTGTGCGTCGCTCCGTTCAACAGCTTCACGATTTCAGACACAAGCGTGTTCACGTCCGCCGATTTTTCCCTGGCCTCCGCCAGGATTTCCCTGGCCGCCGTTAAATACGCGCCGTCGAAGTTCGGGGCGCCTACCTTTGGCTCTACCTCATCCGTCTTGACATCCCCTGCTGTGGCGTTACGCACTACGGCTTTGTAGTAAATATTCTGCATACCGGACGCCTTTCTGATGGCCCAGACAGCCTCCCTGTTACCTTCTTTTTCGATTACGGTAAGACCGTACTTATGCGCGATAAAATGTTCATCCATTATCTTGAATCTAAAAGGGTCTCTTGGAAGATGAAGGGTCACTTTCACAGGGATCTTATTCACTTCGGACGGCGCCGGCCCCTCATTGGCGTCGAACGTTATCCGGGCCTCGATGTTCCAGACCTCGGTCATGGTGTCGGGACTAATTGGAAATCCCAGGGCCACCACTTTATAAGTGAACAAGATCACTCCAGGCAGGGCCAGGAAAAAACAGAGCAGAAAAAGATAACGTGTCTTCATTCAGCCTTCACCTCGCCGCATTTTGGCTTTGTTATATATTTTGAGGATGGGTCTACAATAAATGATCCGGTCAAAAAATTGCGCCCGATCAACATTTTATTGTTGAAGACTCGGCGGTCAACAAGGTTCACTTCGGCTTTTTTGAATATGTTTCCCAGGCAGATATTCATAAACACAACCGGTCTTTGTTGTGAGGGGGACTTGTGGCGTTTTATCTTCACGATACGCTCTATTGGCAACTCCAGGGTGACATCTTTACCATTGCTGTCCGTCACCTTAAACCTGACCCAATCATCTCCCTTGCGTTCGAACTTTTCTATGTGACGGGCGTCGAGCGAGGATGTTTTCGCTCCCGTGTCCAGTTTCGCTCTTATGGTCAGGCCCCCCGGAAAAACTTTGGCTGTTTCCAGCCATCCGGCTATCGGCATATCGGCGGCGCTTAACAAAACCGATAAAAGTAAAAGCTGTATCATCAGGCGCCTCCCCCAGGCCGGTATGAATATTTATAAAACGTCCGTGTGACTGAGCTCCGCTCGATTGTTATGGAATCGCGGGCGCTGTCTATGACAGGTTCGGAACAGTTTCCGTCTATGGCGCCGATACCTGAGTCTTTTCTGTTTTCCGTATCCATCTTCTCTATTTGGCCATACTCAATATTTTTCCGGCGGCCACTACAGCGCCGTTAACAGGGGTAGACAAACGAGGATGAACCGCTTTTTTCAGGGCGTCTATATATACGTCAAGACTGCCGTTAAAAAAATCATCCTCTGGAACTTCAACGACCCCAACATATTTCGCCGTTTCCTTCCTTAACACTTTAAACTCTATAAAATCATTTCTCAACGTGTAAAGTAAGGGCCGTTTGTTTGCGATAAGCTCGGAGCATAATCCGTAACCCATTTTACCTATAACAGCGTCACAGGCAGAGAGCAGGTCGGAATGATCCGTTTTTCGCCTGTCAAACCGCATTATTCGTCCGGTGGCGCTTCTTTCCGGCCCAGGAATCATAAGAAGACAGTTTGAGACACGCTTATCAAGATTGCGATAAAAACGGTCAAGCCCCAGCCCCCCCAGCGAAACCAGAGCCAGAAAATCAGGCTCTTTCGCCCCACCGGACAGGCCCAGGTCGCGCCTTGCCTCGTCACGGGTTTTTCCGATTTTCCGAGCGATAAGCGGTATCTGCTCGATGTTTTTATATGCTTCGAATCCGTCTGATAATTTCGTTTTTAAAATAGATGTGGCTTTAGAGTAGGTTTCCCGAAGCCGCATGGCGATCGGGGCGAATTGCGGCGTTGTTTTTACGTAATCGATAAGTATCCAGTCCCAGAGAAAATTCGCGATTACTACGGTGGGAATAGACGCGGCGGCTCCGGCTTCTACTCCCAAAGGAGAAATATCAGACACGATTACCGATGGCTTCCAACGGCGTATCGGTTCTGTCTCAAGAGCTACGCCACTGTCAAAAGAGTCGACCCGCTTCTTAAAAGATTTAAGGCTGGCCCCTATATCGACGGTCATGGAGTCAGCCTGAACCAGGCCGGAGTCAACGTCAGCCTCTTCTATGATAATTGAACTATCGCGAGTCGATCCAAACAGCCATCCGGGAGCGAGCGTTCGAACAATAACTTTTACTCCTCTGGTTTTCACTAGCTCTTTAATTACCTGGGCGGAGCGGACAGCGTGGCCGTAACCGTGGCTTGAGACGTAATAGAGGATGGTTGTCATGCGGTAATATTATACCGCCCTCGAATTTGCCGGGGATGATATTTTGTGCTATTTATAACAGTCAACTTTATGATTGATCGAAAAATGAGCAGAAAAGCCAGAGTAGAGCGCAAAACAAAAGAAACGAGTATCGAAGTCGAGCTTGACCTGGATGGCCAGGGCGCAGGCTCGATCAATACCGGCATCCCTTTCCTGGATCATATGCTAGACCATCTCGCCAGGCATTCTTTAATCAATATCGACCTTAAGGCCACCGGCGATCTGGAAATTGACGGCCACCACACCACCGAGGATGTGGGGCTTTGCCTGGGGCAGGCGTTAGGCGAAGCGCTCGGCGAAAAAAGAGGGATCGTAAGATATGGTCACGCTTCTATCCCGATGAACGAGGCCCTGGTGGATGTGAGCCTGGATATATCGGGAAGGCCGTTTTGCGTTTTCGATTCTGAGAGGCTGGCGGGAAAAGTGGGCGATTTCGACGCTGAGCTTGCCGAAGAGTTTCTGCGCGCTCTCGCCAACAAGGCTGGGCTGACGGTTCATGTAACAGTAAAGCGAGGCTCGAATATCCATCACATTATTGAGGCCATGTTCAAGGCGCTGGCCAGAGCCCTGGGGCAGGCCGTCCGGCTCGACCCAAGAATAGAGGGCGCGATCCCGTCCACAAAAGAAACGCTTTAGGGAGCCCCTTGTAATTGAGGGTAAGGCATATCAAAGCCCCGCATCGAGGCCAGGCGTAAAAGTTTCCAGAGGGTAAACACCATGTCCATAGTCATTGTTGATTACGATGTCGGCAATTTAAGGAGCGTCCAAAAAGGGCTTGAGAAGGCCGGGGCCAGCGCGAAAATAAGCCGGGATAAAGAAGATATCTCTTCGGCCACGGCCCTGGTTCTGCCTGGAGTAGGGGCTTTCGCCGAATGTATGAAAAACCTTGGGCTTTACGATCTTCTTGATCCGGTACGTGATTTCATCGGCTCTGGCCGTCCTTTTCTTGGAATCTGTGTCGGCTACCAGCTTTTGTTCGAGGAGAGCGAGGAGTTTGGCCATTGCAGGGGCATCGGGGCGCTAAAAGGAAAATGCGTGAAGTTCGACTCGAACGGCGCGTCCGGTTTCAAGATTCCGCACATGGGGTGGAACGAGGTCGATTTTGTAAAGCCGGGCAGACTGTTCGAGGGCGTTGCTGACGGATCTGACTTTTATTTTGTCCACTCCTTTTACCCGGTTCCGGAAGAGGAGATAACCATATCCACAACCGAATACGGGGGCGCCTTCGCCTCGTCTGTTGAAAGCGGCAATGTTTTCGCCACTCAGTTCCACCCGGAGAAAAGCCAGCGGGCGGGGCTTAAAGTTCTTGAAAACTTCTCTAAACTTTCTGGATGATCCGTGGGTTCCGGCAAAAATAATTCGAGCGCCGATAAGGCGGCTTTTTTTTTCCTGAAGGGCCTCGCTTTATTTCTGGTCGCCGTCCCGCGTAACGTAGCGTTTGCCACAGGGTCTGCGCTTGGCTGGGTTCTCTGGGTTTTTCTCAGGATCGAGCGAAGGCGGCTTAAAATCACCATGAACAATTTAAAAATACTTTACCCTGACGCCACCGATAAGGAGTTGAGACGTATTGTCAAGCGCGTTTGCCGGCATTTTGGAAGATTCCACAGCGAAAGTATGCGAGGGCCGATTTTAAAGCGGTCGGATTTTGAGGGAAGGGTAAGATTCGAAGGGCTTGATAATTTCATCTCGGCCTACAAGGAAGGAAAAGGCGTGATCCTGGCGACAGCTCATTTCGGACATTTCGAACTGGGAGCGTGCGCCCTGGCGCTCATGGGTTATCCGGTTTTTTCCGTGATACGGGAGGTGGATAATATCTATGTGGACGAGTTGCTCGATAACGTCAGGCGCTCCACCGGCCTGGGCATTATTAAAAAAGAAAGCGCGTCGAAAGAAATAATAGGGCATCTTCGAAAAGGCCATGTGGTGACAATTCACACCGACCTGCATGCGGCTTTCAATAAAATATTCGTAAAATTTTTTGGTAAATGGGCCGCCACGTTCATAACGCCCGCCGTCTTGAATCTCAGAACCAAAGCGCCGGTTTTGCCGATGTTCTGTTTCAGAAACGACGCTACCGACAGCTACACAATCAGGTTTTACCCGCAGGTTAAAATAAAACCGACCGGAGACATATCAACCGACGTGCGGCAGATAACTACGCATATTGCAGGCGTCCTTGAAAACGTTATCCGCGAGGCGCCGGAGCAATGGTTCTGGCTACACCGCCGCTGGAAAGAGGAGCCGGACGCCAAAGAGCTTGAAGCCATTAAAAAGCAGGAGGCTTTGATCGATTCTGGCGCCGGCAAGACTGGCGTAACCTCTGCTTGAATAAAAAGTAAAATGACACAATCCGGCCCTCCTCCCGCGCCTTTAAGAGCGCTCATCCGAATGCCCAACTGGCTCGGCGACTCGGTTATGGCCATACCTGCGATCAAAAGTCTGAAAGCTATGTTTGATGATTGTAAAATTGACATAATTATAAACGAGAGCCTGTCGGGCCTCGGAGAGCTTTTAACAACAACAACGACCATAGAAAAAACAATCGCCCTGCCGGAAAACGACGCCCCCAGGCGTAAAGCGGCTCTGGCGGGAGCGGCCCAGAGTAGTTACGACCTTCTCATCATTTTGCCAAACTCTTTCAGGTCGGCCTGGGAATTGTGGAGCCACAACATTCGCGTCAGGGCCGGTTACGCCGCCTCGTTGCGCTCATTTATTCTTACTCACGCCATTAAACGGCCAACAACCCACTCGATGAGCCAATCGGACTATTTTCTCAATCTGGTCAAGGAGCTTTATCCGAAGATAGAGACGAAAGATATGAGCCTGACAATTCCTGATACTGCGGTCGACAATTCGATGAGCCTGCTTGCCTCCACAGACAGGCCGATGGTTGGAGTAGGTTTTGGGGCGGCCTACGGCTCCGCCAAAATGTGGCCCGCCGACAGGTTCGCGGAGCTGATCGACAGGCTCGAAGAGGTGGCTGTAGTAGTCCTTATCGGCTCAAAGTCAGACAGGGCCGTGGCTGATAAAGTACTGGACCTTACAAAATCCTCCCCGGCGTCGCTGGTTGGTAAAACAGATATCCCCGCCCTTTCAGCAGTCTTAAGCAGGCTCGACCTTTATATTACAAACGACACCGGCCCGATGCATCTTTCAGCCGCCGTGGGGACGAGCGTGATTGCGATTTTCGGCCCCACCTCGCCTGAGGAGACGGGGCCTGTGGGAGAAAACCACCAGGTCATGTACAACAAGGCCGATTGCGCTCCATGCTGGAGGCGGATATGCCCCCTGGATCATAGATGCATGAAATCAATCAGCGTGGACGAAGTTATCGCAAAAGCTCAGGAAATGTTGGGCGCTTCCGATAAATAAAAAAGTAGCGTATATTTTTTGTGTAAATCATGCCGGGGCCGTAAATCGCAGTCAAATTAGCTGTTACTTTTGGTCACCTTTTCCAGCGCTTTAACAAGCTGAGGAAGATCAACCTGAATCGTATCCCATACGCGGTCAAGATCAATATCGTAATAGGTATGAATAAGCCGGTTTCTCGTGGCGATGATACCGGGCCAGGGTAAGCCAATAAAAGCGCTTCGTGTTTCCTGTGTTACTTTTGAGGCGGCCTCGCCAATTATTTCAATAGATTTGACAATCGCAAGCGCCAGCATTCGATTTGTGTCAAGATCTTGCCGCGACTTGCCTTCGGAAAAAATTAATATCTCACGCGCGGCGTCGAGCATATGCCACAAGCGTATATGGTCATCCTCGCGCATAAAGAGGTCTGGCTTCGCGTAAGACGTTTTGGCGGAAATAACGGCTCAATTCATGGAACGTCCGCAAGTCAACCTTTCGCCCAAACATTTCGGAAAGCTTGATCTCCAATTCAGCAAGATGGAAAAAACCTATTTTGCAACCACGCTCAAACTCGACAAGCAGATCGATATCGCTCTCCTCGTCAAAATAACTGGTCAAGGCCGAACCGAATACCGAGAGCTTGCGAATATTGTTATTCCGGCAAAATTCGGCCAGTTCGCTTTTATTTACGGCAAATGTTTGTAATTTCATTTGGCTCTAAAGCGCCCTCACGGTAAATCTTGAATAAATTCTAACACGTTAACTTTATCACGGCGCTACTTTTTTACTATTCGCTTAGCCGAAAATATCACTGGCTATTCCTTCGCCCCGGCTTTTTTGAGAATGCGGACTATCTTTTTCGATTCAAATCTTTTGGAGCCACTTATAGTTTGAGTTTGCATCGACTCCGCAAGCGTCAAAGGCGTGCCGCCATCATTGTCTTCCGCATTAACGTTCGCGCCTTTATCGAGCAAGGCTTTTACTTTTTGTATGTTTCCCTTCTCAGCCGCTTTCAGGAGGTCTTTGTTGATATCGGCATGGCCACGCGAGGGCGGATGAATCTCACTACTCTTCTTTTTCTTTTTTCTTTAACACTTCTTTTTTGTAAGCCGCGATAACGTCGATCCGGCTGAGCATCCCTTCAATTTTACGCGGATCGTCGTAAGAGACCACGGGCAATTGCTCTATATCTATCATGGTAAATTTTTCCATCGCCTCGTTGAGGTTGTGCCTGCCGGTGACGGTGATGACATTCTCGGTGGCGATCTCTTTGGCTACCACCAGGTCGCAAAGGTCGCTCGAATCGAGCATGAACTCACGCACATTCTGTATCGATACTATCCCGCAAAGCCTGTTTTGCGAATCAACCATGGGAAAATAGCTGTCGCGGGAATTGGCGATAAGCTCCATTACCTTTCCGAACGGGAGGTTTTCGGGGATGGTTGTGACATGGCGCCGCATCACGTCGGACACCTTGATTTTATCCATTACCGAAATATCGCGCCCGTGCACAAGCTCGATCCCTCTTCTTCTGAGTTTCTCCGTATAAAGAGAGTAATCGGAGAACCTGGTCATCACGTAGGTGGACATGATACAGGCTGTCATGATGGGAAGGATGATTAAATAGTTTCCGGTAAGCTCGTACCCCATCAGGATATTGGTAAGCGGAGCATGGACAGCCGCCGCCATCACCGCGCCGACTCCCACCATCGCATATGCGCCGGCGGCGGCCGTGATATCGGGGAAAAGATAGTGAGCCGCCGTTCCGAACACGCCTCCTGTCATGCATCCGATAAAGAGCGCAGGCGCGAAGATGCCTCCCGATCCGTCGGAGCCGAGCGAGATGGAAGTGGCGATAATCTTCAGGAAAATCAGGCCAAGGGCGACATACCATACTATGGCGCCGTTTAGCATGTCACCCATTACTTCATACCCGCCTCCAAATATCTGCGGGGCGAACATTCCGATAACGCCAACTATCAGGCCGCCGACAGCCGGTCTTAATACAGGATGGTTTTTCAGCTTCTTTCCAAAAAAATCGTAGGATTTAAAATAGGATACGAAAAACAGGCGCGCCACAAGTCCGCACACTATCCCCAGAATGGCGTAAAACAGTATCTCCCAATGAGAGACCAGCGAATAGGAAGGCGCGACGAAAGCTGGAACGTCTCCCAAAAAGAGGCGTTTTGTAGTGGTGGCCATTACAGAGCTTATGACGATGGGAAGGAACGAGATAACGTTAAAATCCCCAAGCACCAGCTCAACAGTGAAGATTACACCGGCTATGGGGGCGTTAAAAGCCGCCGCAATCCCGGCCGCCGCCCCGCATCCAACCAGAAGCCTCAGCCGGTCGGTAGACATTTTAAATAACTGGCCCATCGCCGACCCCAAGGCGCCGCATATCTGCGCGATAGGCCCTTCGCGTCCACCGGAGCCGCCGGAGCCTAAAAACGCCACAGTCGCCAATAAGCGAAACCAGATCGTTCGCGGCTTGACCAATCCGCCGTCGAGCGCCGCCCATTTCATCGGCTCGCATCCTGCCGCCGACTCATAGCCCATTTTAAAGCGCCATGTCATAAAGCCGACGATCAAGCCTCCAAAAGCCGGAATAAGGGGAATGACAAGATAAAGATACCAGCCGGAATCGGCTCCCAACCATTTTGATGGCATGCCGAAAGCCGTGTCGTGGAACAACTCCAGCAGACGTTGGAGCACAACGACAGCAAGTCCGCACACGATCCCCAGAACGCCGGCGGCCACAATAAGGAAGGAATGCTCGTGCGAAGTCCATGTCTGTATCATCCTGACAACGGATTTTTTAATCCCCCCCAGGATGTTATTCGCCATGGCCCGTTTTTAAAACCTCATATTTAAACTGGCGCGCTTTGTAAATAAAGCAAAAAAGCCGGTGACGGCCATCACCGGCTTTTACGTCTATAACCTGTGAAAAAGATATGGAATCAGGAATTCTCCTTTTCTTCGCTATTTTCCGCCACTTCGGCCACTTCGACCTCCACGGCCTCTTCTTGAGGCTCTTGCTTTTTAAACTGCGGCAGGTCGGCCACCTTAAGGCCATATCCGTGATATTTTCTGGCGCCTGTGCCAGCCGGAATCAGCCTGCCCATAATCACGTTCTCTTTTAATCCTTTCAGCGTGTCAACCTTGCCGGAGACTGAAACTTCGGTCAATACGCGGGTTGTCTCCTGGAACGAGGCGGCGGAAATGAAACTTTCCGTTGAAAGAGAGGATTTTGTGATACCGAGCAGGATAGGCCGTCCTTTCGCCGGACTGCCTCCGTCTGCGATAACTTTCCTGACCTCTTCGGAGAAAACAGATTTCGGAACCATTTCGCCCACCATCATCTCGGTGTCGCCAGAGTCTTCGATAATAAGGTGCTTTAGCATCTGGCGCACGATAATCTCGATATGCTTGTCATTTATCTGTACGCCCTGAAGCCGGTAGACCTCCTGCACCTCGTTGACCAGGTATTTCTGAAGCTCTTTTTCTCCAAGCACAGCAAGGATGTCATGCGGGTTGGAGGCTCCGTCCATCAGCGCCTCTCCGGCCTTGACATAATCACCCTCGTGAACGTTGACATGTTTACCTCTGGGAAGCAGGTATTCATGCTCTTCACCGTTATCTGTGGTCACAATGACCCGGCGCATACCTTTGGATATGCCGCCGAAAGATATTCTGCCGTTAACTTCGGTGATGGTGGCCTGCTCATGCGGTTTGCGAGCCTCGAAAAGCTCCGCCACACGCGGCAGACCGCCGGTGATATCCTTGGTTTTCATCGTCTCTCTGGGGATTTTGGCGATAACATCGCCGGCTTTAACAGCATCTCCCTCAACAACGGCAAGGTGCGCTCCAGCCGGGAGCAGATATCTGCCGATTGTTTTGTTTTGCGCGTCTTTTACAGAAATTCTCGGTTGCCTCTTCTCCTCGCGGTGATCCAGGATGACTTTCTCCGAATGGCCCGTAGTATCGTCGAACTCCTCGCGCATCGTTAAGTTCTCGACAATAT
>DRJW01000166.1 GCA_011052055.1 Nitrospirota bacterium | reverse complement strand
CGAACGAGCAGGAGCGTTGATTTGCCGGGTTTGGATCGAAATTACGCGCAAAACCTGATTTTGGCGCCCCCCTACCTGTAAGCATCCTTGCGATGTTTGATGAATAAGACTTTTACTGACTTCTTTTTGTCGTCTATTTCGTAAATTACTCTGTAGTCGCCCACTCTGACGCGCCAATCGTTTGCGCTACCCGTTATTTTCCTGCATCCCGAAGGCCTGGGATTTTTTGAAAGCGCCTTGATTCGTAGGACGACTCGATGAAAATTATCATTTGAAAGCCGCTCAAGATTTCGTTCGGCTGTCCGCTCCAGCCATACATCATGCCCTCTTGTCACTGTCACTCAGAAAATCTTCCAGCTTTCTGAACTCAAGAGGTTTTGTCCTCATTTTCTCCAGCTCTTTTAAATCTTCCGCGTCTTCAAGCCGCTCAAGCATTTCCTTGTACTCCGTGATATCGATTATCACAGATACAGGCTTGCCGTCACGCAACACAATTTCAGGAGCGTTCTGTTTAGTTTTTGAAGTCATCGTTTCATTCCAAGTCGCATTCTTCAACTATAAAGGATAACGGCCTGGGTTCGGAAATAATCGAAAAAACCAGCGAAAAAACCGGGCCGTTAGCAAGTGTGATGCGATACAGCTTAATTAACGATCTCTACGTCGTCGAGTTCTTTGACGAAAACTTCGCGCGGCTTCAGGCCTTCGGCGGGGCCGACAAGGCCCTGGCGCTCCATCATCTCCACTATGCGGGCGGCGCGGTTGTAGCCGATGCGGAACCGGCGCTGGATCATCGATATCGACGCCTGCCTTGTTTTTGACACAAGCTCCAACGCCTGATCGTAAAACTCGTCCGCCTCCTCTTCGTAACCGCCTTCTTCCGTCCCTTCATTGATCGGTTTTAGTATCTCCTCGTCGTAGACCGGTTTTTGCTGGTCTTTGAGAAACCCGACGACGCGGTGGATTTCTGTATCGGAGACGAAAGAGCCGTGGATGCGGACAAGCTGTGACGTGCCGGGCGGCAGGTAGAGCATGTCGCCTTTGCCAAGAAGTTTATCTGCGCCCATAGAATCGAGGATAGTCCGCGAATCGATGCGCGAGCGCACCTGGAAGCTGATCCGGGCCGGGAAGTTGGCCTTGATAAGGCCGGTTAAAACGTCCACGCTGGGGCGCTGGGTGGCGACTATCAAGTGTATTCCTGACGCCCTGGCCATCTGCGCTAGCCTGGCCAACGCATCCTCCACCTCTTTGGCGGCCACCATCATAAGGTCGGCCAGCTCGTCTATCACCACGACGATGTAGGGCAGTTTTTCAAGCGGCTCTTCTTTGGCCTCCATCCCGTCCTCTTCCCACTCCGACACTTTTATGGGCCCGCGCCCTTTCATGGCCGCCTGCTCCATCTTACGCGCAACCAGCTTGTTATATCCGTCTATGTTGCGCACACCAAGCTTCGACAGTTTTTTATACCGCCGCTCCATCTCGTCCACCGCCCAGCGAAGGGCGTTCGCCGCTTTTTTCGGATTGGTGACAACGGGAGCTATGAGATGGGGGATTCCTTCATATATCGAAAGCTCCAGCATTTTCGGATCGATCATTATGAATTTGACCTCCGCCGGGGTGGCTTTGTAGAGAATCGACGAAATCATCGAGTTTATGCCGACGCTTTTACCGGAGCCGGTGGAGCCTGCTATCAGCAGATGAGGCACCTGGGACAGGTCGGCCACCACCGACGCGCCGGAAACATCTTTGCCAAGAGCCATTGTAAGGCGCGACTCGGAGTTTTTGAATTCGCCGCTCGATAATATTTCTTTAAGAAAAACCATCTCCCGGACAATGTTCGGAACCTCGATGCCGACAACCGATTTGCCCGGAACCGGGGCCAGGATTCTTATGGAAGTGGCGCGCAACACCATGGCCAGGTCGTCCGCCAGGCCGACAATACGCGAGACCTTGATGCCGGGGGCCGGCTCGAATTCGTAAACGGTGACCACCGGGCCCGGAAGAACCTGGGCCACTTTGCCTTCGACGCCGAAATCGCGAAGCTTTTTCTCCAGAATCATCGAGCGTTTTATCAACTCTTCTCTTGTCTGCCTCGAGACTGTGTTCGATTCCGCGTCGAGAAGTTTCAGTGAGGGATAAATATACTGGCCGCCGTCGCCGAAATTGAGGCTCTCCTGACCGGCAAACCCGTCCAGACTTCCTTCTACAGCTTTAGAGTCCCTCCTGCCGGGGGGCAGAGGAGGCAGGTTGTCTGTGTCCATGTTGATTATGACCGGCTCGCCCGGAATGAACAGGCTTTCATCCTCTTCTTCTGTAACCATTTCGTTACCAACTGGATAATCCCCTTTTTGCTTCAGCCGGATTTTTTCTTTCTTCTCCTTTATTTTTCGCTCTTCGACCGTCTCCATAAATATGGGGATTCTGATTTTGACAACCATCGAGACCATTCCCAATACCAGGTTTAAAACCGTTTTCCATAGCCACAACCCAAGATGTGATATGAAAACAAGAGACCTGTGAGCGATGAGATTGATTTTTTCAAAAGCTCTCGATAACGACATCCGGGTGATAAGCAGAATCGAGCTTAATGTCAGGGCGGTCAGGATCACATACGATCCGTAAACAGAAAACCAGCGAACCATCAGGTTCTCGGCTACGTATTTCCCGAACGCCCCTCCGGCGACAGCTCCTGAAAACAGAGGGTCACCGCTCCAGTATACGTTCGCCCATGCCGAAGCTGTAGCCATGAGTATGGAGAAACCGCCGATAAACGAGGCCAGTGACCAGATCGAAGGTTTCGAGCAAAGAAGGACGCCGATGTAAAGCAGGCCGGCGGGAATAAGGCCGGCCGCCGCTCCGGCGGTTTGGACAGACAGATCGGACAGACTGGCGCCGATTATCCCTGCCTGGTTTTTTACAACAGCAGGCTTCGATAAATAGCTGTTAAGCGAAGGGTCGGACGAGTGATAGCTAAAAAGGCTGATGGCCGTAAAAACCGCCGTGGCTATCAGGCAAACACCGATAACCTCCAGGATTATTTTCGCTTTTGAGGACTCCACCTTAAATTCCTTTAAAGCAATAGTTTAAGTTATGCAATGTAATAGCCTGAAATATAACATAAAAACCATCTTTAAGCAACACGCCAAATAACCGGAGGCTAACATCAGAAATTACAATGGATTTTCGTATTTGAACGAAAATATAAAATTTCACCGGTTAATTTTTTGAACGGCTTTCTGATCCAAAATCTGTTTGGCGCCCCGGACAACACGAAGGATCCATGGCGGCGTGTAAAGGCATCCATCCAGCTCCGTCATCCTGAGTGAAACGAAGGATCTCTCCGTTTTTCTTTCGAGCGTTTTATTTAGCACAACGTTTTTTACTGGAAGTTTTAAGGTTGTAAAGTTACGCTGATGCCTTTAACAACCGCAGTTAGAGGGAAACCGCTATGAGCAGTACAGCCAAAAAAATTCTTTTTATTGTCACAACAAAAGATGACCAGACGTTCCGCGCCGGAATGCTTAACGCCTCGAACCTTCTGGCTTCGGACGTGCCGGTAAAGTTTTTCATAAGCCAGGAGGCCTGCAACTTTTTCACGAAAAAATTTCTGGACGGCGCCCCCGAAGGCGATGTCACAGTCAAAGGCCGTCTCACCGGCGCGCTCAAACTTGGCGCGGAAATAATAGTCTGCCGTACAGCCATCGCAAACTACGGCCTCACCGCCGACGACTTCATAGACGGCGTGGACGCGACAAAAGGATGGATGGATATTGTAGACGACCAGACAGACCTTGAGACAAAAGTTATCTGGGTAGGTTAACGGGGCGGAAAAGCTGAATGCGTTACCGCTTATAACGCTCAACTATTGGGGCCAGCGCTTTTGCGGAGGTCAGGTTTCCTTTGAAGCTCATATGACCATTCCACGGCCATAAAAACAGATGTTTTGTTTCTTCATTGCTTTTGAATACAGGAGTAAGATCTACAAAGTCCACGTTATATGAGGCGGTCAGCTCTCGGTAATATTCGCTTACTTGATTGCGGCCTTGAATTGACGAATTTATTAACTGCTCCGTAGGGAACAAGACGACGAGAAGTTGTATTTTTTTACTGCGAATAAAATTAACCAATTTTGAAAAGTCTTTTTCGTTAAGCCTTTTATATTTCTCCAATCTATCCTTCTTTGTTGTATTGGTCCATACGTCATTGACCTCAGAAGCGCGCTTTTGCTGTGGAGTGATTATCGTCCCCTGTCGTCTGTTTCCTTTTTCTCTCTGAATTCGATATTCCTCTACTTGCGTCTCATACAAACCGTTCATCGACAATTTAGCCGCAACGATTAATTTGATCAAAGCAAACCGCTCCGCGTTTTTTCTGATTAATAGTTTCAGTTTGTATGATAGTGAATCGGACACGCTATCATCAGGAAAAGAAAGGCGTTGAAAACGATTATCGCCATAATTTGGAACATCATTATCAAGCGCCTGCAGAATAACCAGGTCTGGATCGCTTATATAGCCTCTCTCAACGAAAAGCTCCTCTTCCTGCCGCAGTTTGTAACCGGGAATTCCGGCATTCAAAACTTCATATTCTCCATTAGTGTTTTGATAATTTAATATTCGCTCAAGTAAATTTGGCCAGGTTTCATTATTTGAAAGGTAGGGCCCAAAAGTAAACGAGTCTCCAGAGCAGTAGATTCTGAATAAGTTGCTAGGTTTGGGAATGTCTATATTTGTTTTTCTTCTGATTCCCGCTTGATTAGACACTACCCTGTAAGGATGGTCTATTGATAGCGCCCAGATTGAATCCAGGTTGGGCTCAAGATCGCCTATTAATTGCGCTTTGTTTTTCCTGTCAGACAGAAACAATCTAACTCTTTCGTATTCCTGTAGATAATTATTATCTATGCGGGTTCTTTTTTCGGAAGAAGGAATGATATCGTCCGGAGTAGATATTTTATACGGCGAGTACTCAACATACTTTTTTCCCAAAGCGGGAAAACTGAAAATCACAACTCGTGAGGCGGTCTCAAGAATGACAAAAACAAGAATCGTAACCGGCGCCCATATTAATAAGAGTTTTATTGTTTTCTTCATCCTTACCAATTATCTTCCAGATTAATAATCAAATCACAGTATCTCTCAAGAACCGTTCGTCGTCGGTATCGGGGTAGTCGAGGTTGTAATGTAATCCCCGCGATTCTTTTCGCGAGATGGCGCTGTCTATTATCAGGCGGGCGCAAAGAGCCAGGTTTCTAAGCTCCAACAGGTCTGTCGTCACCACGAAATCCCAGTAATAATCGTTTATCTCCCGTTCGATAAGCTCGATCCTGCTTTTCGCCCTTTGCAGGCGTTTGTCTGTCCTTGCTATCCCCACATAGTTCCACATCAGCCTTCTGATCTCGTCCCAGAGGTGGGTTATGACCACCTGCTCATCGGCGTCTACGGCGACACCGTAATCCCAGGCTGGAATATCGGCGGCCTCCTGCGCAACTCCCCCATCCTCGATCCACTCCACCGCCGAACGGGCCGCAAGATGCGAGAAAACCACCGCCTCTAAAAGCGAATTGCTGGCGAGCCTGTTGGCGCCATGGACTCCCGTATGGGCTGTCTCCCCGACCACGAAAAGTCCCGGAATGCTGGTTCTGGCGTTTTCATCGACCGAGACACCGCCGCACATGTAATGCGCCGCCGGGACAACAGGGATCATCTCCTTTGTTGGATCAAAGCCATACTTCAAACAGTTTTTATATATATGAGGGAATCTTGTGGGAAACCAGGCCGGATCGATCATGGTCGTGTCGAGGAAAACGGAGTCGTCGCCCCGTTTTTTCATCTCATGGTCGATGGCCCGCGCCACAACATCCCTGGGAGCCAGAGAACCCATCTGGCTATAACTCTCCATGAACGTCGATCCATCTTTTAGCTTAAGCCTGGCGCCCTCACCGCGAACCGCTTCTGAAATCAGAAACGATTTGGCCTGGGGATGATACAGGCAGGTCGGGTGAAACTGCATAAACTCCATATTGGCCACTTTGGCCCCCGCCCTTCTGGCCATGGCGATGCCGTCGCCGCTGGCTATGTCGGGGTTTGATGTGTAGAGATAGACTTTCCCGACACCGCCGGTGGCGAGTATAGTGGCCCCGGCCTCGAATGGAATGATATCGCCGCCGGTTCTTTCTATGACATAAGCCCCCAGGCATCTGTTGCTTTTTGAATGACCGGGCGCGTTATCCGTCCCCAGTTTGTCCGTTGTCAAAAGGTCTACTCCCATATGATTTTCAAAAATCGAGATGTTCGGCGCGCGCCTGGCGTTTTCTATAAGGGCGCGCTCGATCTCCGCCCCTGTAAAATCTTTCGCATGGGCGATTCTGCGGTGGGAGTGGCCTCCCTCTTTGCCGAGATCAAGCCTTGCGTCGTCCTCCTGGCTCACGCTGAAGCTGACACCATAATCGATAAGCTCGCGAATCATCCGGGGGCCGTTCTCCACCAGGATGCGGACGGCGTTTTCATGGCAAAGGCCCCGGCCCGCTTTTAAAGTGTCGGCGATGTGCGATTCGAAAGAATCGGAAGACGCCAGAGCGGCGGCGATTCCTCCCTGGGCGTAGTTGGTGTTCGACTCGGCAAGCTCTTTTTTTGTAATAAGCGCGACTTGACCGGTTTCCGACAACCTGAGGGCGAGCGAAAGACCGGCGATGCCGGAGCCTATCACAAGAAAATCGGCTTTAACCCGATCCATCGCTCATAGCCTGTAAGGCAAGCGAAACTCCGAACGAAAAACCGGCGGGAAAGAGCCTTGTACGGCGGCGCCTAAAGCTCGGTGCGGAATTCAAAATTGTACGAGCCGATCGAGAATTTGTCGCCATTTTCGAGCTTATGTTTGTCTACCGGCGCGGAGTCGATCTTAAGTTTGGCCATACCTCCCTGGTAGGTGATCTCGTAAATGTCGCCCGCTTTGGTTATCGAAGCCGCGATCCGGCCGATGGTTATGCCTTTTATCTGTATGTCGGAGTTTTCGCTGGAGCCGATCATGGTGGTGTCTTTTTCTATTTTTAAAACTTTAGGAGCGCCGGAAGACTGGTATAAAAACAGCTTGGCGGATTCTTTTTCGACCGGAGCCTCTTTTTCTCCAGGCTTTGCCGTCATCATGGCCTGTACCTTGGCCGGATCGAGCATCATGGTCATGCCGCCAATATCGTCGCTGGCGAAAGAGTCGACCGCTCCTTGCTCTTGATCCGGGTTGTCGAACTTGAATACGAACTGGCCCACCATGATCTGATCGCCGGAGCGCAACTCCTTTGTAGAAACTTTCTCCCCGTTGACTATGGTTCCGTTGGTGGAGTTGAGGTCATGGATGATAAACCTTGCGCCAAGTTTTTCGAGCTTGAAGTGGCGGGCTGACACTGCGGGATTTTTGAGGATTATATCCCCTTTTTCACGGCCCACAAATAAAGTTTTTTTTATCTCGACCTCTTTGAGGACTTTATCCTTGCTTGAGATTGTCAGACTGGCCATTCGGTAACTTATAGATTTTTAGGACTTTATACCACGCGCAAGACCATCTTTCAATATTTATTTGCCACCGGCGCAACAACATGACATTGTTTCGCGTCAACCAATTACGGCCAGAAGGTTCTTAATCAGCCTTTTCATGTTCGCCGCGTATTTTTGGCCGGTTTTGGCCACCAGCTCATGGGTCAACACGCCGCTTCTGGTGGAGGGGGCGTCGTTTACGATAAGAGCCAGCCCCGTAACCGGAACTCCCACATGCGCCGCCGCCAGGGCCTCCGGGATAACCGACATGCACACCGCGTCTGCTCCCATCGACTTGAGCCAGGCTCTTTCAGCTGAAGTCTCATAAACCGGGCCGCGCATTCCGGCCAGCGTCCCTTTATGGGATTTTACCCTGGATCTCCTGCATATCCGGTCTGATTTTAAAATCGCGTCGCTGTCATAGATTCTTGAAACATCCACAAACGGAGACGGATTGAAATCAGGGGCCAGTCCAAAAAGAGGATTATCCCCCATAAGGTTTATCTGGTCGGATACGAACATTATATCGCCGGGCCGATAGTCCGGGTTTAACGCCCCCGCTGAAGTTGTCAATATAAGGCGCTCCACACCTAATGCCATGAAAGTCTGAATGGGATGTACTGTGTCTTTCATTGAGCCGGTCTCGTAATAATGAAGCCTTCCCTCGCAAATCAGCGTAGGAGTCGATCCCACCATTCCGGCCCGCACAAGCCCTGGATGCCCTTCTACACACGGGGAGACGAATCCCGGAATGCTCGAAAACTCGACAGGCTCTTCGGACACAAGCTTTGCCACCGAAGAAAGCCCTGAACCGAGAATGACGCCGACTTTGGGTTGAACGCTTAAATATTTTTTGAGATATGTCACCGAGCGTCGTGTCCGGGATACGATTGACCCCAGATTAATCCGCCTGGACTCATCTTCTGTTTCATCCGGGACTGAGCTGATATCGGACATGGCGGGGCCGGGACCATAGTCGTCTACTATTTTTCT
>DRJW01000165.1 GCA_011052055.1 Nitrospirota bacterium | reverse complement strand
TAAAGCCAGCCCCGCCGTTTTGGAGCAGTTGGGCGGCCCAAAATTTGATTTATGGGCGAGGTTGGGCAAAGAAGTGGCGGATAAATCGTGGAAAGCCGCCAAAGAATATTTCAAATCGAGCCCTGAGGCGATTGGTAAAATCGAACCGGGCGATATAGAGCGATGGGTGCGGCTGGGAATCTACATAATCGAGAAAAGTCCCAGAGTAAAAGCCAGTTATAACGCCCAGAGCATGCTTGCCCAGGGCGCCGGCGCCGGCAAGGCGAAAAAGCTCGATCTTGGTATCCAGTATTTTCAATCGGCGCCGCAGATTCTCGGAAGGCTGTCGATAGATGACCTGCAAGAATGGGTGGAGCAGGGGCTTGAAGTCACCGGCGAGCAGAAAGAGAAGGGGAACGCTTTTTTCTCTTTGCAGACCAGGGGAAGCAGGAAAGCTGTGGACGGCCTTGTAAAAGGCCTGGAGCTTAACGATGTTCACACCATTTTGCGCCCTTACGCCGAGGCTCTTACCGGAAATAAAGTCCCGATAAAATCATCGTCCCTTTTCTACAAAAACTTGCCAGGGCTAGCCAGGTTTTTCAGCGTGTCCGATGGAGTAAGCGTTTTCCTGCCCTCCCAGATAACCGTATTTGATGACGAAGAAATGAATTTCCAGGTATACAAGCTTGCCCTGACCCACGAATTGGCTCATATCATGTTCGGCACTTTTGAGCTGGACTTAAAAGATATTGGCAGGCTCGCCGGCTTTTGCGACCCGGCGCTCGCCTTTAAAATATTCGAGTTTCTAGAAGACGAGCGGGTCGATTATCTTATGGATATCGAGTATCCGGGGCTTAAGCGTGACAGACGGAAACTAATTGAAAATTATGTCGAGCGATGGGCCGGTAAAAGAGGGGAGCTTTCCATTTTTGAGACGATTAATTTCAATATAGACGCAGAAGATTACGAGTACAGCGCCTCTGATCGCTTTTTAATGAATCTGTTGAAAAAGGCGATGGAAGAGGTTGTAAAACCGGGGAAAACCGCAGTTGACGTTCTTGCCGACGCATACAAGCTTGTCAGAAAATTTGAAACAAGTCCCGAAGCCGGGAGCGGTACCGAGCGGCGCTTTCTGGACAGGCCTTTTTTCAGGGGTGTGATAGACATTGAGCTGGTAACCAGCGCAAAAGAGGGGATGACCCGGCTTATTGAGGAGGCGGTTAGCAGGCTGAAAGAAAAAATACCAGGCATCAGCGTCGGCCTTGTGGAGCGGGCTATCGAAAGAATTGACGAGGCGTCCGGGATCGAGCCGGAGGAGATTTTGTGGAAGATAGAAGAAAAAGACGCGAGATCGGAGCTGATGGAGTCTATACAGCTGACGATAGAAGAGATGGAGTCGGAGAAAAACATACGCCGAACCGTTCATTATGACGAGTGGAATCACTCGATCGACGATTACAACAAGGCATGGTGCCGCGTAAGGGAGATGGATATGCCTCCCACCAGCAGGGCCGTTTATGACAAGACCATCAAAGAGAACTATGGCGTGGTAAGCCAGTTAAGGAGGCATTTCGGCCTGCTCCGGCCCGACAGGATACAACGCTTTTTCCGGGAGGAGCGCGGCGACGATATAGATTATTCGGCGGCTATAGAATCGGTTATCGAGCGATACGCCGGTATCACCCCGTCGGATCGGGTTTATATACGGCGTGAAAAGAATTTGCGGGACGTGTCGGTGGCGTTTGTGGCGGATATGAGCTACTCGACCAGCGACGAGCTTGCCTCTGGTAAACGGATTATCGATGTGGAGAGGGAGGGGCTGATTTTAATGGCCGAAGCCCTTGAGAGCATCGGGGATCAGTGGGCGGTTTATGGTTTTTCCACCAACCGTAAAGACAAGGTAGATTTTTTTGTTCTGCGCGATTTCAACATGCCTTATAACGACGACGTGAAAATGAGATTCGACGGAATGAAACCGATGGCGCAAACCCGGCTGGGCGCCGTGATAAGGCATGCTAGCGCTCTTCTGCAAAGGCAGGCTTCAAGAATAAGGATACTGATTCTTCTTTCCGACGGAAGGCCTTACGACATCGATTATGGCGATTCAAGGCACGCGCTGGAGGATACCAGAAGGGCGCTGTGGGAAGGGCGCAAAAAAGGTCTGACGTTCTTTTGCATTACTGTGGATAAAAAAAGCAGTTCGTACCTGCCCTACATGTACGGCAAATCAAATTTTGTGGTTATTAATAACATAGAGGCGCTTCCGATCATGTTGCCGCTGATCTACAAACGCCTTACATCTTAAGAAAGGGGGATAAATAAATGGAGACTTGTTTTAAGTGTGGTGGAAACGCAGATTTTATCTGCCCGGATTGCGGTACAAAAATGTGCTGGAGTCATTCAGAGAGAAGGTACAGAGGGGCCGACCGGGGGTTTAAATCGAGGTTTATGTGCCCTAAATGCTTGAAAACAAAGCGTAAGGTTTTAAACGAAAACATGGTGAACGCAAAAACGTATAAACCTAAAAAGACCTATATATTTTCAAAATAAAGCTAATGTCCGACATTAATAAAGCATTGGAAGAGCTTGAAAAAATTTCGCTTGAAAAGGGGGCTTACAGGGCGAAAGCTTTTCCGGCGAACCAGGTTATCGTGGACGAGAGGGTGAGGATGAAATGTGAAATTCCCCTTTGCCCTCATTTCGGCCATTGTCTGACATGCCCACCGAACATTATGTCTGTCGACGAGTTCAGAAAGGCTCTTGAAAATTATCAGACAGCTTTGATGGTGCAGACGAGAAGCTCTATCACAGGGGAGATCGAAGAAGCGGATAAAAAGAAAGTGCTTAAATATATGTCCAACCCTGTTGGATACAGGACGAAGGGTGATGAAGGGCAGGGCGTTGTTAACGACCTCGATAACATGAAGCTTGCGGCCATCCGTCTTCATCAACTGATAAATGAAGTTGAAGGAGCGGCCATGGCTATGGGATACCACTATGCGACTGGCCTGATAGGTGGAGAATGCATGCTCTGCTCCGAGTGCGTGGGGCCGGGCGCCAACGAAAAATGCCGTTTTCCGTATCAGGCGCGGCCTTCGATGGAGGGTGTAGGAATAGATGTTTTAAAAACCAGTGTAAACGCAGGATTGCCGTTCGAGATACCGCCCAAAGCGGAGATTATCTGGAGCGGATTGATCCTGGTTGATTGAGAATAGGGCGCCGTGAATCGCGCGGGCCGAATTGTTTTGAATTACTTTAAAATATGGGGGACATTATGGCAATGAGTATGTTGGAGAGGGTAGCTACTGCGGCGACAATGGGAACTCCCGATGTGGTTCCATGCGCGCCCCTGGTTTGCGGCGCCGCGCATCGCTTTTCAGGGCAAACCTATGAAGAATGGTCGCGTTGCGAAGATCCAGAGGCGATGGTCGCCGGTGGGCTTGCCGCAATTGAATACGCCGACATGTGCGGCATTGTTCTGCTTGTGGATCTGACTGTCGAGGCGGGGGCTTTTGGATGCGAAACTATCTTTCCGGTGATGGATACGGCGCATCCCAACTATGACGATCCTTTCATCAAAGGGCCGGGTGACTACGCCAAAGTCAAGAAGATCAATCCGAGAGAGACCGGAAGAATGAAAGGCGTTCTCGACCAGATAGCCGGATATTCCAAAGCCATCGGAGAAACTCACGCGATTGTAGGATTCGTCTACGGATCGTTAGGCACATTGAGCATGATGCGCGGCCCGGAGGCGTTTTTCATGGACCTGGTGGAGCATCCCGACGAAGTGATGGGCGCTCTTGAGATAATGGACGACGTTCTGGCCGAATACGCTGTCGCGCAGAAAGAGGCTGGCGCCCACGCTGTCTGCTATGACAACCTCTATGCGTCGGAAAGCATCTTGAGCAAGCCATTATGGAGAAAGTTCGAGGGCAAAGGAATGCTGAAAGTATGCGACGCCATCGCCGATTCTGGCGCCCTGGTTGTCCATCATAACTGCGGGAACGGCATTTATTTCGACGAGCTTGAGAAGTATGGGCATCCGCACGCCGTCTCCCACGCCTATGTGGCCGACGATGTGGATAGCTGGGAAGAGCATAAGAAAAAATGGGGCTCAAAGATATGTACGATCGGCTGGATGCCGCCAGGGCCTGTAGCCATGCTTGGCAATGAAGAAGAGATAGAAGAAGAAGTCAAAGCGGAAATGGAAATCTTCAAGCCGGGCGGCGGTTTTATCCAGTCCACCGGATGCGAGTTTCCCCCGAACGCTCCGTTGAAGCACGCCAAGATGATCGTTGACGCGGCGAAAAAATATGGTGTTTATTAAATCGTATACGGTATTGGTCACAATATTTAATCAAGGAGAGACTTATGGCAACTGCTGAGAAAGAAAAAGAATTGATCGCAGGTCTTCGGGACGCTGTAATAAATTATAAAATCGCCGACGCTAAAAAGCTGGCGGAAGAGGCCATCAAGGAAGGCGCCGACGCTTACAAGATGACAATGGAAGGGCTGGCCGGAGGAATGGAGACGGTTAGCGAGAAGTTCGATAACCACGAATACTTTGTTCCAGAGACGCTCCTATGCGCCAAGGCGTTGTACGGGGCCCTTGACGTATTAAAGCCGCATATCAAAAGCGATAGCGGCTCAAAGGGACAGGTTGTGCTTGGCGTTATGCTTGGTGACGTGCACGATCTGGGCAAGAACCTCATAAAGGCTATCTTCGAGTCAGCCGGTTGGACGGTTCACGATCTTGGCAGGGATGTGCCGCTTAAAAGCTTCGTGGAAGAGCAACTTCGGACAGATTCTGACATCGTTATGCTGTCGGCCATGATGACCACCTCGATGGTGGGAATGAAAAAGCTGATCCCCATGATTAAGGAGAAGAATCCGAACGTCAAGATCATGATCGGCGGCGCGCCAATCAGTGAAAAGACGGTGGACGATTACGGCGCGGACACTACCGCCGATAACGCGCCCAACGCATTGCGTGAAGCGATGAATATGCTTGAATCGCTCAGAAAAGGAATGGTGTCGGCTTAATAACCGGTTTATTAACGTTGAGGGCTCGGTTCATAAAGAACCGGGCCCCGGCGTTTACATATAAGGGGACCTCTAAAAAGCGCTTTCGTAGCGAAATCGAGCGAAAAGTCGTCAACGAAGCATGGCGTCTTTTACAGCCGATTGTAGCGGAAATGGATTATTAGAGGCTCCCATAAGTAAGGGCAGTATTTTATGGAACATAATATTATTTTCCAGCCTTCGGGAAGACGCGCCAAAGTTCCGCATGGGACGACTATCCTTAACGCGGCCAGAAAGCTTGGCGTTGGCATAGAGGCGGTTTGCGGTGACAACCTCACCTGTGGTAAATGCAAGGTGAAAATCATGGAAGGGGAGTTCCCGAAAGAGGGGATCACATCCTCTTTGAGCCATGTTACGAGAATCGAAGAAAAAGATAAAAAAATAATCAAGGATCTGACGGCTGAAATATCTTCGGCCAAATCAGATGAACAACGCCAGAAACTGGAGAGAAAGCTGGCCAAAATAAGAAAGAAACACCAAGAGCTGGCCTCCGAGGAGGTAGATGAGAACATCAGGTTGTCTTGCGCCACCAGGGTCATGGGCGACGTACTGGTGTTCGTGCCGGAGGCGAGCCGGACAGCCGAGCAAATTGTCAGCAAAGCCGCCGGAAAGATCGACGTTAAAATCGATCCTGCCGTTAAAAAATATTATATGGAGCTTACCGCGCCGGAGTTGAGCGATCCTGTGGGAGACCTGGAGCGGATTGAAGCCGCGCTCAAAGAGCATAAGATTGAAAATATCACAATCGACTACTCGGTTCTCCAGCAGGTTCCCGACATTTTAAGAGAGTCAGACTGGAAAGTTACGGTGACCGTTCTTTATAACCGGGAGATCATAAAGATCGAGCCTGGCAAGGCTGAAACCAATATAGGGATCGCGGTTGATATAGGCACCACTACAGTCGCAGGATACCTTACCGACCTTAATACCGGCGAGGTGCTGGCCACCGAGTCGATGATGAATCCGCAGGTCAGTTTCGGCGAAGACGTAATGTCGCGTATCACATATTGCCTGCTCAACGAGCAGTCGGGCAT
>DRJW01000164.1 GCA_011052055.1 Nitrospirota bacterium | reverse complement strand
GATATAGGTTACACAATTTAATTTACAGGATCGCGCTCAATATCTCTTTTATCTATATGTGTCATTCCGGCCCGTCCCGGACTTGATCCGGGAGCCGGAATCTCTTGTTGAAAAAGCGCGCGTTTTGTAAAGCGAGATCCCGCATCAAGCGCGGGATGACAGTAGCGCAATGCGTCCGGCATGACATTAGCGCAATGTGGCCGGGCGCCAAAATAAAATGTCATTGCGAGTGAGGTGGCGCGGCCACGCCGAGACATCGAGCGCGGCAATCTCGCCCCTCCTTACCGAGAAGGGGAGTGGCTGGGCCACACCCGAAACGGGGTGGTGTTCAATAGAAAAAAACAAGATCCTTCGCCTGATCCTTCGCTTCGCATCCGCAGAGTTTACCCTGAGCGTCGAAGGGCTCAGGACGACAGGAGGGAAGCCTGGATTAGCAGAATGCGACACCCACTAAGTAATCTCGCTTATCTCCCCCAGGCTTTCGTCGGAGCCCATGATAACCAGCGTGTCGGAGTCTTTCATAACAAAGTCGGGTGTCGGCATGGAGGTGATCCTCTCAGGAATCAGCTCTTTGATGGCGATTATCTGGACGCCGTAATTATTCCTCAGTTGCAGGTCTTTTATCGTCTTGCCGACGAAGCTGTTCGGGATGGCCAACTCCACTATGGAAAAACCGGGCATAAGCGGAAGATGATCCATAACGTTCGGCGTCGAAAGGGATGTGGCGAGCTTGAGCGCCATATCTTTTTCAGGGTAGATAACCTCAGAAGCCCCCAGCATCTGCAATATCTTGCCATGCTCTTCGGTTATGGCCTTTACGATAATTTCCTTGATTCCCATTTCCCGCAGATGAAGCGTGACGAGAATGGAGTGATCCAGAGGGGAGCCGAGCCCCACAATGGCCACATCCACATCCTGCACGTTTAGCGCTTCAAGGGTCTCCCTGTCGGTGGCGTTGGCGACAACCGCCTGCGTGGAGAAGTCTTTGAGCTTGTAGACGACATCCTTGCTCATGTCGATGGCAAGAACCTCATGTCCTTTTTCATAAAGGCTTTTAGTCAGGTGAAACCCGAATCTTCCCAGGCCGATTACAGCGTATCTTTTTTTCATCTTTTCATTTCTCCGTTATCCGACCATAACATTTTCTTCAGAATACCGAAACCTTCCCCTCGCCGACCGGCGCCCCACCGCCAGAGTGACGGCAAGCGGCCCCAATCTTCCTATCAGCATGAGCAAAGTTATCGCCACTTTGCCAAATTCTGAAAGGTGGCTTGTGGCGCCAGCCGACAGGCCGACTGTTCCGAAAGCGGAAACCGTCTCGAACATTATCTGCATGAACATCTCCCTGTGAAGCGGCGATGTCGGCCCTCCCGATTCCGTGTAAAGCAGTACTAACGTAAATACAACTATTATCTGCACTGAAACGAACATGATCGAAAGCGATCTCGATACTATCTCGTCCGGCACGGTTCTGTTCATCATGTTAACGGTGTCTCGCGCTTTAAGGCGGGAAAAGGCCAGGGCGATGAGGATACCGAATGTTGTCACCTTTATTCCGCCGCCCACCGATCCTGGAGCCGCTCCCACGAACATCAGCAGAATATATAGGTATAACGACCCGTTTGTAAATTCATGGAAATCGACGGTTATAAACCCCGCCGTTCGAGATATAGACTGGAATAAAGAGGCCATCACCTGGTCATGTAACGGCATCCCGGCCAGAACGTTGCTCCGCTCCATCACGAAAGTCAGCAAAGCGCAGATAATAATCAGGGAAAAAGTAACGATGAGAACCAGTTTGCAGTTTAACGAAAGAGGGACGCGCCTTCGCCCTCTCCTCCTCTCAGAGAAAAGCTGAAGCTCGACTATTGTTAAAAACCCGAGCGATCCTATTACAATCAACGTCCCGATGACACCGTTGACGACAAAATCTTCGGAGAAAGAAAGCAGGCTGTCTGGAAAAAGGGTGATGCCCGCGTTGCAAAAGCCGGAGATGGAATGGAAAACGGCGTAGTATAACGCGCGGCCAGCGCCATAATCTGGAAGCCAGCGGAAAAACAAGATGACGGCTCCTAAAAGCTCCACCGAAAAAGTAAGAAGCATGACTTTCCTGAGAAGATTGCGGATTGAAAGTTTATGGCCATGATCGAAGGCGTTAAAAATAATCGAAGACTCTTTCATGGAAAGAGATCTGCCAAGAATTATCATAAAAAACGTGGAGAAAGTCATGATACCCAGACCGCCGATCTGGATAAGCGCCAGGATTACAATCTGGCCAAATGGCGTGAATACGGTCCCGGCGTCAGCCACCATGAGGCCCGTTACGCAGGTGGCGGATGTGGCCGTAAAAAGAGCGTCTACAAAACTTATGCCCTCGTAAGTTGAGAAGGGTAGCTTTAAGGCAATGGCGCCTGTGGTAATGATGCCTATAAACACCCCGGCCAGAAGTTGTGAAGGACGCAACTCCAGTAATTTTTGCGACGCCACTATTCAGCCCCCCGATCTCGATTTTTGGTGTCTGGACATTTTATAGACATCCCCTCTTGCTGACAGCCTTATGATACGGTCTTTAAAAGGGCTTGCGTAACTTCCTCAACCCTCGCGCGGCCTCCCAGTTTGGACCCCGATTCTTCCGTTACGTAAAATGCGTTAATAGCGAGTTTCCCTTCGGTGCTGATTTTCGCCGATTTGATATCGAGTTTAAGTCCGGCCATGCTATTTGTTATATCGTACAAGAGCCCAAGCCTGTCCGAGGCCCATATTTCCACTATGGTGTTCTTGTCCATAAGGTGATTGAGTATCAATACATGGGGCTCTGCAAAGGCGCTCTTCGCCGTCTCCTTAACATCCACATACCTCATTCTTCTCGTAACCTGCTCGTCCACGTCTCTTTTTCCCTCCAACAGCTCGGCCAGCTCGTTTTCGAATTTTGCAAGAGAATCGGGATCGGCGAAAAAACTCATGCTGGCGCCTTCGATAACAACCGTGTCGAGCGCCATATGCCCCTTGAAAGTATGAACCCTCGTTTCGATTATATTCACATTTTTCGCGGCGAACGCTCCAGCGATGACGGAGAAAAACCCCAGCCTCTCTGAGGACATCAGCGTAATCTCCCCCGTCTGGTCTCCTGGATTGAATTTAAACATAAGCGCGACTTTTCTGTTTTTGGAACGCTCCACAAGCGAAAGATGCTCCACTATTGTCTCAGGCTCCGCCGTCCTCAGGTATTGCATGGGAGCTTTTGAGAGAAACTCGGAGACTTCCCGGCTGGAGTGTTTCAGCCTGTCGATTTTCACCGTTTCTCTCACAAGAGCGTCCATCTGCTCCTCTTTGGACAGAAACAGCGCCTCTCCCTCGATAAAATATTTTTCAGCTTCCTCGTACAGCTCTCCTATAATCTTGTCTTTCCACTCGCTCCATACGCCGGGACCGACGGAGGCTATGTCGGCGTAGGTGAGAAGATAAAGTCTTTTTAAATTTTTCTGGCTCCGGACTTTGGCGCAAAATCTTCTCAATGTCTCTGGGGCCGAGAAATTTCTCCTCTGGGCGGTCACGCTCAGCGCCAGGTGGTTTTCTACAAGGAAACTGACAGTCTCCGTCAAGCTTTCCAGCCCGAGGCGTTTTAGAATCACCGGTGTGCGTGTGTCTTTTTCAACGGCATGATGATCCTCGGCCCGTTTCCCAAGATCGTGAAGCAAAAGAGACAGCTTGACAACTTCCATATCCGGTTGCGCTCTGAACACATGTCGAAGCGTGGAGGAGACCTGCGCGCCATCGGGAATTGCCTCAAGATTGTCCAGCGCCAGGATTGTATGCTCATCGACAGAGTAACGGTGGAACATGTCGAACTGGGAAAGATTAGTAATTTCTTTAAACTCAGGTATGAGCCGCTCTAAAATTCCCGCCGCGTGGAAAGCCCGGATAGCTATCGCCGAGCGTTTCAGCTTTAGCGCTGACATCAAAAAAGCGCCACCGGACGCCCCTTCAAACCAATCGCCAGGCGCCTTCCGGCGCAGTTTCACGAGTCCGCGTTTGAGGTTAGGCGCCGGTTTTAGCCTCTCGTCCGAAAGGCGTTTGGCTATTCGAAAAAGTATTTCCGTCCCTTTGTCGTATGAGCCTGGCGGAAACGAATGAGCGTGAAGATATTCGCCGTCGGTAAAAAGGCCGTCGCCGTCGATTTTCAACGGCCTCCACCGCCACTTTCTTTTATACGATTTGGAGAATAAGATCAGCTCCGATGAAAATCGGGCTATGATCTCGGCCGCTTCAAAGTAGCTCCGCATAAGCTTTGCCGCCGCGATGTTATCCGAACCGCCGATCTTATCC
Organism: Nitrospirota bacterium; assembly: GCA_011052055.1. Taxonomy (GTDB): domain Bacteria; phylum Nitrospinota_A; class UBA7883; order UBA7883; family UBA7883; genus DRJW01. The sequence continues at coordinate 6,667 of DRJW01000164.1, read as the reverse complement.
ATTCTGGCCGCGTCTGGCTGAAGCGCGTGGGCAAGCGTGTCCGCAGGGCCTCCGGCTCGAAAGTGCAAGGAGTTCCTCAGCCTTAGAAGGTATGAATGCGCTTTGTTCACAGGATCCACATCCGCCGGGTCGATCATCCCCCGCATGGCCATATCTTCAAGGCTGGTTACATTCTCTTTCGCGTGGATTATCCATAACGCCGTATGAAGGTCGCGCAAACCTCCCTTGCTCTCTTTAATATTGGGCTCTGTGATGTGTATCACCCTTCCGTAGCTGTGATGGCGTTTTTCCATTTCGGTGATTTTATCCCGTATAAAATTGTTGGGCTTGTAACGGATCACCTCCCTGGCGTATTTTTTACGGAAAAGATCATATATCTCCATCTCACCGGCCAGCGGCCTGCACTCCATCATCGAAGTGCGCGAATAAAGATCGGCCCGGCCCATCTTCACTGAATCAGAAATCGTCCTTGCGCTGTGCCCCACCTTAAGCCCCATGTCCCAGAGACTTGCGAGCAGTGTGTCGGGGGGGCGGGCCGTTCCACCTCGGATCGAGTCGTTTAAGAGAAAAAGGAGGTCAACATCGGAATAAGGATTCAAAAGTCCCCGGCCATATCCGCCGAGAGCCACAAGGACTCCGTTGAACTTGCCGCGACCGTTTTTATAAAGATCAACGATTATGTTGTCCACAATTTCGCACAACTCCCGGCAAACCTCCAGCCCTCCGGCTCCGCTCTTATGTTTTTTGAAAACAAGAGCTCTTTTCCTGTCTAGAGAAAGCCTCAGCTCAGTTGTATTCATGATTATTTTTTGATCCCTGTGTGAATTCCGCAAATCCCGAAAGTAAGAGGGTTAAACTCCACCCGCTCCAGGCCCAACCCCTCCAACATGGCGGAAAGCTTGTCCGGGGCGGGAAACTGGTAAACCGTGTCGGGAAGATACTTATAGGCGTCCTTGTTGCCGGAGAGAAGTCCGCCAACGGCAGGAAGCATTTGTGTGAAATAAAATTTGTATAACGCGCCGAAAACCGGATTTGATGGCTGTGTGAATTCCAGAATGACCATGCGACCGCCCGGTTTTAAAACCCTTGTCATCTCCGAAAGCCCCCTGTTAAGGCCGGCGAAGTTTCTTACGCCAAAAGCGCATGTGACGCCATCGAAACTGTTATCGTGATAGGTAAGATTGAGCGCGTCGGAAAATTCCATCGTGACCGCGCTGTCGAGATCAGCTTCTTTAATTTTTGTTTTTCCTATCTCTATCATCTCCCGTGAGAAATCACCGGCGGTAATCCTGGTCGTTTCGTCGCCGGCTTTGGCGATGGTTATAGCCAGGTCTCCCGTCCCGCAGGCCACGTCGAGAATTTTTTTCCCGCGAAGATCGGAAAAGCAGGCTATTGCTTTTTTGCGCCAGGTTATATCAAACCCCAGCGAAAGAAAATGGTTTAAGAAGTCGTACCTGTGGGCGATCGACGAAAACATCGCCTCCACGCTTTTCGCTTTTGCGCCGCCGGTAATTTTCATTGGAATAGTATCTCACACAGGAATTGCTAACTCATGCTTACAGATAATTTGAAAATATCTGATTTATTTAAGGCGCTACAATAATGTTTGTAGGTCTGCGTTTTATTAGTTGATTAATCAGTCTGGATTTTGAGGGATGCATTGGCGCTCTGATTATATCTTGAAAACTGGATTTTGATGCTTTAGTTTTCGGAGAACTAAAGGCGCCAGCAAACAATTCTCCATTCTTTAACTCAATGACACCTTTTGGATTCTTATATTTATTTTTATATGAAAAGCTGAGCATGTTTATTTCAGATGGACATTTAGCTAGAAATCGGCGGATATCAAGCGCCGTAGATGATGAAATATAGTCAACTAAAACATCTTGCAATATCCAGAAAGCCATACCCCCCCACGACACAGCCACCTCAGATTTGACAATCAGTTGGCTTACCATCCTTGCCCAGACTTGTCTGTAATTTATACCTGGCGCGCCATGATGTTTATCAAGAATAGCATCCTCGAATGCCATAGGAATGGTAGTCCTCTTTTTTTTATTCCCCCCCGATGTGCTTGAAGTCATAATTTCGACAACTATAGGCGCGCCAGATGGAAAATCCTCAACGTAGGCGATGCCTTCTCTCCGAGCAAATGAAAAACCCGATGACTCTAAAAGAGGCTTTGCTTTATTCCATGACATACCAGTAATTTCTGAAAACTCAAATTCAGAACATCTTTTTAATGGCATTACGAGGTAATCAAAAGTATAGTCAAATTTTTTCTTTAAACCGCCTATTTGCTCCACATATTTCAATTTTAGTTCAGACCAAACACCCAACCTTGTCCCTTTTGTCAGATGTGAATGCTTAAACAATAGATTTTCAGCATATTTTTGATATTTTCGATTTCCAGTATTTAAACGACCTAACACCATTAAACGCCGTGGACAAACAATCCATGGAGAGTCATGATCATTCAGCGAAATAGAGCAAATTCCAGAATGAACAGTTTTCTTATCGCGGAAATATTTTCTAAGTCTAGCTTTGTTAGACAAATCGATATTGGATAAATACCTGTTGCCACCTCCGTCACATTCGCAATCCATAAATGGACACTGAGCGGATCGCTTGCATTCTTCCGCTTCTGTAGATTTATCATTTAATGGAAAGCCGAAAATCTCGAATATCTTAGGCATGAAACAATTTCATTATTTCATCTGCTATTACTTTAGCAACTGGTGGTGGAACCGAATTAGCTACTTGGCGGTGCTGATCTAGATTGCGCACTCTGCCTGATCTTGAACGTATCGGACCTTTAAGAATATACTCATCAGGAAATCCATGAATTCTCATGCATTCTCTTGGTGTTAAATATCTATCCGTTACGGGATGAAAAAATATTTCACCACAACGAAGCGTATTAGAAGGCTTTGTTCTTGATAATCTTAAATACTTTGTTGTGTCTTTTTTAGTAAGATTTTTTATTTGTTCTTTAGGCAAATGAGTTTGACCGGCTAAATACGCCCCCTCCGGCACTCCATGTATCCTGATGCGGTCGCCTTTAGGAGTAACGTCTACATGACTATTTTCTTTAATAGTCCCATTTTTAGTTGATGGCCTCCGCAAACCCAATATTGCCTGGCCTACTGTAAAATACGGCTCAATGGGAAGCAAGGATAATGCACGCTCCTTAGGGCCGCGCGTCGGCGCAGGAAATTGAAATCCATTGGGCTTTTTGGTAGAAACGATAAACACGCGTTGCCGAGTTTGCGCAACACCATAATTAGCCGCATTTATTATTTGCCACTTTGAAATGTATCCAAGATTTTCCAATTCAGAAATGAACTTTTCAAAGACTTCTCCTCTAAGACCACGCTTATCTTTTGCGCTTAATAACCCTTTTACTTGTTCGATAAAAATAACTTTTGGTTGAAAAACTTCCGCAAAACGAACCATTTGAAATAACAAGAGGCCTCTTTCATCTTTTAATCCTTTTTGTTTACCTATCTGCGAAAATGCTTGGCAGGGCGGCCCTCCAAATAGAAGGGCTAATTCTCCAACTTTCAATTTAAGGTTAGCCATTAATTTTGTCGGGTCTAATTCACGCACATCATGTTCAATTACTTTCGTTTTTCTACATTCTTTTGCAAGATTAAAATTTAAAGTTTCACAACAATGAGGGTCATTTTCAACGCAGGCTAGCACATCAAACCCGGCTTGCAGAACGCCTATATCCATTCCACCAGCTCCGGTGAATAAAGATAAAGCTTTGGGTTTCATAATTCAGGTTTTACTTATCGATTTTAACGCTACTTTTCCTGCCTTTGGTTTTTGATTTTAGAAGCTTGTACTCAAGGCTGTCTACTAGCGCCTGCCAGCTTGCTTCTATGACGTTGGGAGAAACCCCGACCGTCCCCCACCGGCTCGTGCGGTCGCCCGACTCTATCAGCACCCTTGTTGTGGCCGCCGTCTTCGATGATTCGTCGAGCAGGCGGACTTTAAAGTCGTGCAATTCGACGTCGGCAAGCTGGGGGTAATAGTGGATCAGCGCGGCCCGAACCGCCTTGTCTAAAGCGTTTACCGGGCCGTTGCCCTCGGCCACGGCGTGAGTCGTGGTTCCATCCGGCAGTTTTATCTTTATCACCGCCTCGGCCCAGTTGGCGCCTTTATCGTCTGAAAAATTGGATATCACCCGCGCCCTGACCACTTCGAATTTTTTCTTCCACTGCCCCAGCGCTTTTCGCATCAAAAGCTCGAACGACGCCTCCGCCCCCTCAAACTGGAACCCCTGGCTTTCCAACTCTTTTAGTTCGGCGAGGATATTTTTTGTTTCTATATCCTTGCTCTTAAGGTCGATGCCGAACTCTTCCGCCTTTATAAGCACGTTCCATTTTCCTGAAAGATCAGACACCAGCGCCCTTCTCCGGTTGCCCACGGCCTCCGGCTCTATATGCTCGTAAGCGGCCGGTTTTTTTCTTACCGCCGCGACATGGATTCCTCCTTTATGCGCGAACGCGGAGCGTCCCACGTAGGGCTGGTGTGGCTTTTGAGCCATGTTCGCCATCTCGTACACAAGCCTTGAAAGGCTCCTCAGCTTTGTCATCTTCCGCGCGGGCACGAGCCTGTATCCCATCTTCAGCTGGAGGTTCGGAATGACAGAGCAAAGGTTGGCGTTGCCGCACCGCTCGCCAATGCCGTTAATGGTGCCCTGCGCCTGTAACGCGCCGCTTCTTATACCAGCGATAGTGGAGGCGACCGCGTTGTCCGAATCGTTATGGCAATGGATGCCAAGCTTTACCCTGGGGAATCTCCGAGCCACATCGGCGACTATTTTTTCCACTTCAAAAGGCATGGCGCCGCCGTTGGTGTCGCAAAGCGTAAGCCAGCTCGCTCCCGCGTCGAGGGCGGCTTGAAGAGTTTTTATGGCATACTCCGGGTTGCTCTTGTACCCGTCGAAGAAATGCTCCGCGTCGAACAGCGCCTCGTCCACATTTTTATCCAGGTAGGCGATTGTGTCGTGGATCAGGTCGAGGTTTTTATTTTTCGATATGCCGAGGATAACCTTCGCCTGCATATCCCAGCTTTTACCAACAACCATGACGCAGGGGGTTTTAGCTCCGAGAAGAAGCTTCACGTTGTTATCCGAAGACGGTTTAGATTTTGGATGATGGGTCGATCCGAACGCGACGATTTTAGAAGTTGAAAGTTTCAGCTTGCGCGCCTCAAAGAAAAAAGCTTTGTCCCTGGGGTTCGATCCTGGCCATCCGCCCTCGATGTAATGGACGCCGAAATCGTCCAGCGCCTCGGCTATACCAAGCTTGTCGTTAAGGCTGAAGCTTACCCCTTCGGCCTGCGCTCCGTCGCGCAATGTCGTGTCGTAAACCGTTATTTTTTTTCCGCTCATTTTCCCTGTTTCATTACCGGCCGCTCGCCAGGCTGAAATTTAAGATCGAACGTTTCGTGCAGTATCTTCACGGCCTTGTCTATATCCTCCTCGGAGACAACGCAAGAGACCTTTATCTCAGAAGTCGATATCATCATTATGTTTATCCCTCCATCGGCCAGCGCCGCAAATGCCTGCGCGGCTATACCCGAATGGCTCCGCATGCCAACTCCTATTATCGACACCTTTCCGATATTTTCGTCCGTCTTGACTTCTCTTGCGCCTATTTCAACGACGATAGGTTTTAGTTTTTTAAGCGTATCGGCGGTTTCTTCTTTGGGCACGGTAAAGGAAAGATCGGTCAGCCCGCCTTCGGAGACGTTCTGGATAATCATGTCCACGTTCACCTGCGCCCTGGATACACCGGAAAATATAGTGGCGGCGATGCCTGGCCTGTCTGGAACTCCAAGTATGGTTATTTTGGCCTGGCCACGGGCGAAGGCCACAGCCGAGACGACCACCTCTTCCATTTCTTTTCGCTCTGACGTCACAAGCGTACCCTCTCCATCTTTAAATGATGATTTTACCTTAATTGGCATATTGTACTTCTTTCCGAACTCCACCGCGCGAACCTGAAGCACTTTAGAGCCGAGACTGGCCATCTCCAGCATCTCGTCGAACGATATGCTCTCGATCCTTCTTGCGTCCTTAACGATGTTCGGGTCGGTGGTATATACGCCGTCCACATCGGTGTATATCTCGCACAAATCCGCCCCCATGGCCACCGCTATGGCGACGGCGGTCGTGTCCGACCCGCCCCGGCCAAGCGTGGTCACGTTTCCGGTCGCTTCATCGATACCCTGAAATCCGGCTACCACCGCCACTTTTTTATCGGCCAGCGCCTCGCGCAGTCTCTCGCCGGTGATCCTGCGTATCCTCGCCTTCATATGCACAGCGTTGGTTATCATCCCTATTTGTCTGCCGGTGAACGATATGGCGGAAATCCCCATGTTGTTTAACGTGATCGATAAAAGCGCGGCGGAGACACGCTCGCCGGAACTCATAAGCAAGTCCATCTCCCGATCCGGCGGAGCGGCGTTTAGCTCCCGCGCGCATTTTATAAGCCTGTTGGTCTCGCCCGACATGGCCGAGACCACAACGATGAGGCTATCCCCCTTTTTGCTCGATTCGGCCACCAGGCCGGCTACCGCCCGGATACGGTCGAGCGAGCCGACGGAAGTGCCGCCATACTTCTGGACGATCAAAGACATATCAATAAGCCTT
>DRJW01000163.1 GCA_011052055.1 Nitrospirota bacterium | reverse complement strand
GCCTGCGGTATGCAGATGTTCGTCATGCGGGGGCTACGGCTTAAATTCGGAATAAACAACGCCGGCGAAATCCTCCATAACCTCGGCTCTGATTTCGGCCTGTCGGTAAGAGGAACTGTTTTTGATCCAGGCTACTGGTATGTGACAACCCAGGAGGCGCAATGGGTGGGATGGGCGCTTCACAAACTGGGCTGGAACAATATGGACAATATCTTCTTCGGGTATGTAAACGGCATACCCAACCCCCTTTTCAACCCGGCGGACTGGATGAGCATCGCCCTGATCGGCGGCGCGGCTGTGATGGCTCTGCTTCATAACGAGTTCAAATGGAAGGCGCCCACTCTGGAGCTTGCCCTCTGGGCCGCTCTGGGCGGGTTTTTCATGGGTATAGGATCCCGGCTGGCCCTGGGGTGTAATATAGGCGCGTTTTTCGTGCGGGTGGCCAACGGTGATCCTTCTGGATGGCTGTTTGGAGTCGGGATGATTCTGGGCGCTTACATCGGAGTGAAGATTTTCAACATCTACGCCGAGCGCAGAATGGCCAGGGAAATGGAGGCGTGCGGACTATAATTTCAATCAACATCGCGCAAAAGGAAACCAAGACATGGCTATGAAATTTGAGAAAAAAGGAGAGGGAGAATATTTGCTGGATATGCAGGGATATGTCTGTCCCCATCCACAGCTTTACACAAAAAAAAGTCTTGAGAAACTAAAGGCTGGCGATGTTCTGGAGCTGATCTTCGACAACCCCTCTTCGTCTGAGTCGATCGCCGCAATGTGCGAAAATGTAGGCAACGAAATTACGAGCCAGGAGATGGACGGAGGCAAGTATACCTGGAAAATTAAAAAGGGTTGAGGCCGATCTCGTGAAAAAAAGTATCTGGATTGTATTTGTAATCGTTTCCGGGTTTATGGGTTTTCTTCTCGGTTACAGCGTCTCCTCTTATACAGGGATACACAAAGGGGGCGATTTCTCGATGGAGAGCGCAGGATACGGGGAAGAGGAGCCTGGCGGGTCATCAGATGAAGCAGGCGTTGACTCCACTCCTGATAATGACGCGCTTGATTATTACGATAACATGAGCCAGGAAGATCAAAAGTGAGAGTCACGTCCTGGCGCGTAAAGCGGAGAAGTTAATTTTTCACCGGATCGACCGGGAGTTTGCGCCCCGTCCAGCGATTATTTTCCGCTATAAAAATCAACCTGTAAACTTAACCTGAGCGCGAGGCGCTCTACTGTCGATGCGATGCGCTATCATTATACCCGCCTGGTCTCCTGAGGATATTTTTCCCGCCAAAACCGCCGCAGTCCAGATCAACTATTGGGAGCCTCTGGGGACTCTTTATGTGGCCACCGCCATAAAAAACGCGGGGCATGAAGTAAAGTTTTTTAACGGCGCCTTTATGACACACCAGCAAATCATGGCTGATCTTAAAGGTTTTCGGCCCAGGTTTGTGGGGCTTTACTCCACCACTTTCGGCTGGGACAAGGCGAATAAAACCGCTTCGGATATAAAAAAGATTTTCAACGATGTGTTCATCGCTGTCGGAGGCCCCTACCCTATCGCGATCAAGGGCGCATGTCTCAAAGAGGCGGACGATATAGACGCAGTTGTGACCGGCGAAGGGGAAATAACCGTCGTCGAACTGCTGGCAAGGCTGGATGAAGACCGGAGCCTTTCTAAGGTTCATGGAATCGCCTACAAAATTAACGGAAATATCAAAGAGAACCGCGCAAGGAAGCTGATCGGCAATCTCGACAGCCTCCCTTTTCCTCTGCGCGCATTTCTTGGCGACTCTGATAAATGTGTCCCCGCTCCGGCGGCTTATCGGAAAACGCCGGTTGCATTGGTCATCACTTCGCGCGGATGTGATCGAAAATGTATATTCTGTTTTCAGATCGACAAGACGCGCCAAAGCAAGATTCGCTACCGCAGTATCGATAACGTTCTTGACGAGATCGAGATTTGCCTTGACCAGGGATACAGGGAAATTAAATTTATCGACGATACGCTCTGCGCCGATTACAAGCGGGCGCTGGCTCTGGCGGAGGGGATCGTGGAAAGACAGCTTGATTTCACCTGGTTTGCGTCTGCTGTCGTAAACCAGGTTGACGAGCCGCTTTTGCGCGCTTTTAAAAAGGCGGGATGCTGGGCGATCCTGTTTGGGGCGGAAAGCGGCGTACAGAAAAACCTGAACGCCATTAAAAAAGGGATAACCTTAAAGCAGACGCGCAAAGCTGTGTCGACGGCGAAAAAGGCCGGCCTCACTGTATTTACTTCCTTCATCTTCGGGATTCCCGGCGAGACGTTTGAAGATGGGCTAAAAACGATTGAATTCGCCTGCGATCTGAACCCGCATTTCGCCAACTTCCACGCTTTAACGCCTTTTCCCGGCTGTGAGCTTTACGACCATGCGGACAAATACGGGTCGGTCTCATCAAACCTGGCCGATTATACATACCAGGGGGCCGCGTTTATCCCGCAGACCATGAGCCGCGAGCAGATCGTACGTCTGCGGCAAACGGCGTTCAGGCAGTTCTATTCACGGCCTCTTTTTATCCTGCGCCAGATAGCAAGGTTGAGAAATCTTCACGACGCCAGGGCCGCTTTTACAGGATTGAAAAGCTTGATCTGGATATGGACGGGAAAAGATCTGTTTGGTAAAAAATCTGACATGGAGACATCGTTCGTTTCCTCAGTAAAAGTCGAGTAGGTTTATGGTAATATGTCACTCTTTAAAATCGGGCGGATAGCTCAGTTGGGAGAGCGCCAGCTTTACACGCTGGATGTCGTGGGTTCGAGCCCCTCTCCGCCTACCATTTTTCAACGGCGCCAAAACGTATCGTTCATATCATGGCGTCAAGCGCTATTTCAGCTACAATGTAAGTAGACTAATCCAAAAAACGCTCCCTTGCCCCAAAAAACAAATAATAAATTCGCTTGCAATAAATCGAAAATTACACGAAAATGCTATAGGCCTGAATGTGAATAATCGCGGTATGGGCTGGTCAAAAGGGCGATTATTAATGATCGATATGTGGAGAACTTGTGGAAATGAACTGATTTAAGTGTGTAAAAAAACTTCTTGACGCACTATATATTGTATCCTACAATAGCTCACATACAACATAGGGTATCCGGGGGGATTAAAGGGAGGATTAAATCGGGTTTTTATTACGTTCCATTACATCTTTTGGAATGTTCTTATTTGGAAAAAAATGGTTTAAAGCAGGTATATGTACATATCAATAGGTTAACCCCAAAATCTTTATCAAAAGTCGTTTTTCAAGACGCCGCGCAAGCTGTTTTAGCGGCGTTTAATTTTTTTAACATATAAATAATTTTAAAAACAGCCATAAGCGGACGGTTATCAGGCGGACGGCTATCAAGGCGGACGGTTATCAGGCGGACGGCTATCAAGGCGGACGGTTATCAGGCGGACGGCT
>DRJW01000162.1 GCA_011052055.1 Nitrospirota bacterium | reverse complement strand
CATACAGCGCTTGCGCATCTTCGGTTATAAAGTCTTTATCACCGGCAGAGAGTCCCGCTCGCGGAGTCTGTGCCCGGTTCGAAAGGCAAATCGAAGAAAACCGGTTATCATCGTCTGTAAGCCCAAGTTCGACAATATATTCGCGGCCATCCCCGTTAACATCCAAATAACGCCTTCTGGCTTCTGGATCGATGGTAACGTCAAAAAAGTTATGATAAGCCTCCTCCACCCCCGAAAGGCCAGTTACATCGGAAACCCTCAATATCCATTTGACCTGTCTCCAGCTTTTACCAAGAGACCGCCGGGCCGCCTCACAGCTGGTCTCCAAAACTTCCCAATATACAAACAGGCTCCTGGGATCTTTGGGAAGAGCGACTATCCGGTCTTCCCCATAACTGTCTGGCAGTTGCGCCTCATCCTCTGGAGAAAAGCCGCCCTGTTCGTCGGCTGTAAAAAATTTCCCGGCGTTGATCGGAATATCCCAATCCTTCCGGTCCTTCTTTTTATTTACAGGCGGTGGCGGCGGCTCTTTGATAACGGCTAAAGACGATGGTTTGCCTATGGATGTTTTTTTAGCGGAAACAGCTCTTTTTTTACTTACAGGTTTTGGCGCCTGCTCTTTTACAACAGCTGGACGTGAAACTTTCTTTGCTGGTTTGTTGACCGCCTTTTTTGCTGAAACAGCTTTCTTTTTAGCGGGGGTGGACGGCTTTGCGGGTTTTGAAACGACTGATTTGTTTTTCTTCGCTGTGGAGCCGGAGACTTTTTTTATCTTAGCTTTAACTTTAGTTTTAGTAACAGTAGGCGTTTTAACTTTGGCTTTGGCTTTAACTTCAGCGACAACTTTTGTTTTTGCTTTAATTTTTGCTTTGGCTTTCGCTTTTTTCACGGGAGTGGTTTTGGCGGCTTTCGCTTTTTTTGAGGGTTTGGCTTTCGTCCCTGTTTTTTTCACGGGCCTTGCTTTTGCCTTCGATTTACTGACCGGCTTCGCCTTGGCCTGAGCCTTGCTTTTGACAGCTTTTTTAATGGCCTTGATTATCTCATTTTTATTCATAGACGCAGTGACGGGCGCCTTTTTACGCCTGGCTATCGTGATTAGCTCCACCTTTTTTAATCCAGAATAATTTATCGAGGCCATGGCGTTTATCCTTTCCATTTTACGGACTGTAAATCCAGCCAGAGTGACATATCGGTATTATTCCACACCGCGCGCGCGTCAGGAAGTTTTTCTACCCGGCCACTCTTATTTTTCTCCATACTTCCCCAACCTGCGCCAGCGTCTCATCTTCTTCCCCGGAATTATCTATAATATAGTCCGCCATCTCGCTTTTTTTTGACATCGGTAGCTGGGCCGCGATCCGGCTTTCGATCTGATCTTCGGACAACCCTCCTCGCCTCCTCGCCCTTCGTTTCTGCTCTTTTAATTCACATACTACGACAATGTTTCGATCCATACCGCGGCTCAATCCTGACTCGAATAAAAGGGGCGCGTCCACAACCACTATCGCGTCCTTATCTTTGGAAATTATCTCCTTTGACCGCGACATGACAAGCTGCTTGATTATCGGATGCAAAATCCCCTCTAAAGTTTTGAGTTTGGCAGGATCAGAAAAAACCAGAGACGCCAGCTCTTCGCGGTTTAAGGCGCCGTCGTCCCGGATAACCGTCTCGCCGAATTCGGCCTTCACTTTTGTCAAACCTTCACAACCCGGCGCGGTAACTTCACGGGCCAGAATGTCGCAGTCTATAAGCCTGCCCCCAAGATCGGCCAGCATGGAGGAGACAAGGCTCTTGCCGGTGGCAAGCCCCCCCGTTACGCCTATCAGCGGCATCGGGCGGATTCCATCTTGATTTCCAGGCCCATCTCGCTGATCGCCTGTTTCAGCGCCTCCATGGGCAGGCCGATTATATTTGTAAAGCTTCCCTTATGCCCCAAAACCCAGCGCCCGGCGCCGCCCTGAATGGCATAGGCGCCAGCTTTGTCCATAGGCTCGCCCCCGGACACGTACTTTTCAATTTCTCCCGGCGAAATTTCAGCCATCCGCACCAAAGACGAAGTAAAGGAGGACCACCGTAGCCGCGAGTCGATACGCGCCATAGCCACACCGGTTATAACCTCATGCTCCTTGCCAGACAGTCTGCCCAGCATTTTTCTGGCGTGCTCCGGGTCTTCCGGTTTACCCATGATCTCGCCGTTTAAAACTACGATTGTGTCGGCGGCCAGCGTAAGACAGGCCGGATGCTTAACAGCCACCCAGTCGGCTTTTCGCATGGCGACCCGGACGGCGTTTTGGGCGGGAGAAAGGCCGGGATCGAAAATCTCGTCCACTTCGGGCTTGACTATATCGAATTCGATTCCCGCCTCTGTAAGCAGTTTCGCCCTTCGGGGTGAGCCTGACGCCAATATGAATTTCAAAACGTCCTCTTTTTAGCTGTCTTGCCCGATTAATTTTCAATAGTGAAGTCAGGAGACTGATTTCTCATTTTCCCGAAAAGAAATGAAATTGCAGAGGCCGAATCTGAAAAATAAAATGGACTTTAATATGGCCGGTTTCACTGCTCCATTTTTATCTGGTCGATGGTTTTTTTAACCAGATCTTCGGCGACGTTTAAAGTCATCTCCTGCGCGATTTCCCTGAAGTCGTCCAGTATCTGCGGTTTCATCTCCGAAATGGCGTCTATTATCCCCTTTGACACGGCCTCCTCAAACTCTTCTTTTGTCAGCATTTCCTTGACGAACCTTTCTATGGCTTCGTTTATAAGCGTATGGAAACCACCGCTGTCCGCAAATTCCTCGAACGCGGCGCGGGCCGTTTCCATAATCATGTCTTTATCCCCACCGCCTTGAGCCGGGGCGGACTCGCCTTTGATCCGTCCAGACGCCAACAGCTCTTTTTCGGTTTGTGTCTGGCCAATTTCAAGATCGTCATCTATGGCCTCAAGCAGTCTTCTGCTCTCTGCCGAGATGCCGTTTTCTCCATAAGAATCGGTTTCTATCTCCGTTGAAAAATCGTCAAGACCCGGCTTTTGCTCTCCAGGCCCAGGCTCCGGCTGATGGTCTTCTATTGTTTCGTTTTCCAAAGCCGCGCTCACGGCAATATCCGGCTCCATTTCGTCTTGAGCGATTTCCTCGATGACCGCCTCGTCATCAGCCTGCCCGGAGATGATCTCCACCTCCAGGCCTTCTTCGTCCATCTCGTCGCTGTCAGCGTCGGTGGATACAAGCAAAGAGCTATCCAGCTCCAGAATCTCAGGCTCTCCCTGATCTTCTTCCTCTATCACTATAGGCTCGTCGCTCTGCTCCACATCCGGTTGCGGCTCCTCATCGATATTCGGGGCGCCGCCCTCAACCACGATGACCGAATCCTCAT
>DRJW01000161.1 GCA_011052055.1 Nitrospirota bacterium | reverse complement strand
TCCACTTGATTCTATAGGGACAATGAGTAAAACCGGCGGTGTCGGCATTCGGGTTTTAGAAAACGCAAGCGTGGAGATCGATTATATAAAAATCTTTTTAAACGATGATGATAACGACCCGGATACGTTTTCAGGATCGTAACGAAATGCCATTGCGCGCGAGGCGCCCCGGCCACGCCGAAACAGCGAGCGCGGCAATCTCTCATTGACATTATCGCGTATGTTTCATCTTCGTTTACGCTGGCCGGGGGCTTTTTTGCATCAGCATGTCTGAGCGCCCTTTAACAGACAGATGGGCGAATCATGTAACCAATGCTGATTGGTTTATGATATAAAGATCGCCATGAAACCTGAAAACCTGATAAATCTGTCAGCGTCCGTTTTCGTCTTTACCGCGCTCTTGGCCTGTTTGGCTCCCGCCAACGCCTGGGCGGGCAGTGCCTGGTTTTCAGATATTTGGCTGGTCACCGTGTTAGAAAAAGGCGGGGTGGTGATGTGGCCCATCCTGTTTTGCTCCTTGCTGGCTCTGACCATCACTTTAGAGCGGGGATACCACTTGCGCCACGACAAAATTATAAAGAAAGATTTTCTGGCGGACGCGCGGCGCATGTCGGCCAAAGGCGAGTTCGACTTTGCCATAAGAGCGTGCAAATCACACGATGTGGCCATGTCGAGAATCGTCCAGGCGGGGCTCGCCCGCGCCCAGTACGGCATTCTTGAAATTGAAAGGGCGATAGAGTCAGCAGGCTCCCATGAAGCGACCCTGCTTCAGGCGAACCTGCGCGGATTGGGTGTGCTGGCCAACTTGACACCCATGCTTGGGCTTTTGGGGACGGTATTGGGCATGATAAAGGCATTTAACGTCATTTCCGAATCGGGCGCAGGCAACCCGGGGCTTGTGGCCTCTGGAATATCCGAAGCTCTGATTACGACAGCGGCCGGTCTTATCGTTGGCATTCCGTCCCTTGCCGTATACCATTATTTTCGGGGCAAGGTGGACAAGTTCGTCTACGAAATGGAAGAGGAGAGCCTGAAATTTATAGAGGATATCCAGCATTCCATGAAAAGAGACACGGACCCGGAGGCCGATCAATAGGCGTGTTATGAAATTTCGAAGAACGCAAGAAGAGGATTATTCGCTCCAGCTTGCGCCGCTTATCGACGTTGTGTTTTTACTGCTTATCTTTTTTATGGTCTCCACGGCTTTTATAGATTTTACGCGGCGGATAGATATCGAACTGCCGGAGACGGAGGCGGGCGTGGCCGCGCGGGTGGAGAAGGTTTATGAAATAGAAATAACCGTAGATAAAGAGATTTTTCTGAACGGAGAATCGATAACATCTGGAAACCTGCGAAAACTGCTTGCTAAAAAAGATCCGGCGTTTAAGAAACGATCCGCCGTCATACGGGCCGACCGGAAACTCGAATACGGCTATGTAGTGAAAATAATGGGAATTTGTAAGACCGCCGGTATTTTCGATATAGCCATAACCGTCCAATGATCCGCCATGTTGCGGCGCTTGTTTTTTGCTGTATCTGGCTGACGGCCAATCCATGTTCTGGCGCGCAACGGGATAAAGGCGGGTTGGATGATAAGCCTTTGCCGTATCCTTCCAAAATCATTTCCAAAAAAGACAGCCTGCTTGTCCGCGCGGCGGCGCGCGAGCCGTTAATGCTTCGCGGCAGGCGAATCGAAGCGCCTTTAAAAATTGTAGACCACTTTTTTGCGCGCCCCTGGCTGGCGTACAGGCTGGCCGAGCAGGCGCAAGGCTCGTCTCTTTCATTTTCGCTGGATAAAGAAGAGGGCGAGTGGGAGATGACGGCAATCGGCAGGAGTTATGAGTTAAAACCGCTTGCCGGGGACGAAAAGACAAAAGTTTTGAAATTTACTTTTTTGTTCAGGTTTCCCCTGGGGATAGGGCTCAAAACGTCCGGGGGAGGATTTGTCGTGATTCGAGCACGATTGGAGGATGGCGACGAGGGGTCTTTAATCGACTATGACATATATCTGGTCACCGGATCGGGGCCCATCGATAAGCTGACAAAATCGTTTCCAATCATACAAAATTCTCTGGCCAGGGCGGATATGGAGTCGGTCATAAGTCCGTTCGCCATGCTTTGCGAAGCGGTGGCCGACGATCCGGAATCTGTGGCCGAAGAGATGAAAGAGGCGGACGAGACTTTTAGCGAAAAAGAGGTAGAAGAGTTTATGAAAATTTTTGTAAAAAAATGATCGACCTCTTGAATTTAGGGATAGCTGGGTATACCGTAGAGTAATTTCGGTAAAACATAACAAGTAAAAGCTAGGGGGTCGGTATGAATGAAGAAACAGGCGCGGCGCAAGATGTGGACGAGGCGGGAGCTGGGGCGGGAGGCTCCGAGCAATTCAATCTGTCCAGGGTATTGTCTCTGCTTTCTATTATAATCGGTTTGGTCGCTTTAGGGTTTATATCATCCCTTTTTCTTAATCTGGACGGGCGGCTGGAGACGCTGGAGACAAGTTACCCGGTAACATCGAGGACACTTGATGAAAAAATTGAGACGCTGTCCGGGAAGCTTTCCGGCAAGGCCTTCAGCCTTAAAACTCCGGTGGCGGGCGCCAAACAGCTTTACGTGGGGTCGGAGCTTGCAAGTATGCTTTTTCTTATGCGATACGTGGCTGGCGATCCATCTTTCAGCGAATCAGTCCGCGAGCAGGCGTCGCAGTTGCACGCCGAGGCCGACGCAATGCTAAACGACCTGCAAGCTGGTAAGTGATAAAAAGATACTTAGAATTAAGTATGGTGTCCCCCGAATTCTCATGATGGGAGTCATTTGGCAGACGGTAGCGCGTTAGCAGGGGGAACAGCGGGTGGTTCTTTGTCCATTTTTATTACATCCGAAAAAGAACGATTCGATACTGAACATCTTGAAACCGCTTTAGAACATAATATGACGCACTGGTTAACCGTTGATTTCAAGAAAATCAAACAAGTGAAGCAAAGGATCAGTGAACTCCAGGATAAAGATATATCTTCAAAGTTGGCTAATTTGATAAAAACACCCAGCGAACTTTTCAGCAACGTTATTGATAATCATATATGACTTTAGGAAACGCTGTATGAAATTTGACGTTTACTGTGACGAAAGCCGACCTGATTTGCTTAGTTCTAAAAAACCGCAATCAGAATTTATGGTTATTGGCAGTCTGTGGCTCAGAACAGAAAGCCGGGATCAATACAAGCAAGCTATTCATAAATTGCGCGACCAACATAAAGTTGGCGGTGAGTTCAAGTGGAAGAAGGTGTCACATTCTCGGCAGGGATTTTATATTGATTTGATCGAATGGTTTTTCAATCAAGGCGGCCAATTGCGTTTCCGTTGTATAGCGGTAGAGCATAAGAAAGTCAAGCTACGAAAGTTTCATGACAGCGATCAGGAATTGGGATTTTACAAATTCTACTATCAGATGTTGCACCACTGGATATTCGACTGGAATGAATATCAGATATTTTGTGACTACAAACTTAACCGCCGGGCTGATCGATTGCCTGTGTTGCAACGTTGTTTGAACAATAGCAACCTCTCTTCAACTATTTTAAATGTCCAGGCAGTCCGTTCTAAAGAATCTGTTTTAGTGCAATTAGCTGATGTCCTTACTGGCGCAGTATCAGCGCAACTCAATAAGGCTCTTAACGAGGGAACGGCAAAAAGCGCTGTTGTCTCTCAAATCGAAAGAAATATTGGTAAAAGAATTGGGCATTCGGTCAAAAATGAGGAAAAGTTTAATGTATTTATGATCGACCTCCGTGGGGGGTGGTAGGTTGAAGCTACCTTTATTGGTGCGCTATGAAACTGAGGGCGAATACCGCGTTCATTATGAATCAGTCTATTGTCGCAAGCCAATTATGACTTTTGATGGAATCGAGGTTAGGTTTAGAAAAAATTGTTTTGATCACTGCTTTTTTGAAAGTAGCAATCGGGATAGCAACAAGGATAAATTCTCCTGGCGGCGATCTGAACGAATAGATTGGATCAAAGCGGCGTTAAAAGACCCAAATGCCGAATTATTTGTAGGGTGGGATAATCGCCGAAAACGTCATGATCACAGCAGGCGAGTAGCGGTTGTCGTGGAAAACTATATTGTAATTATCAGCATGAAGGACAACACAAAAGCTCAGTTCATTACGGCGTTCATAGCTGATAGTGATTTAAGCATTAAAAGAATAAAGCAAAGTCCAAAATGGAGCGATGGGAAAAATAAATAAAACCGCTGATTTGCTAGGCTGGCTCAGCGGAAGCCTTTGTAGATTCTACTGCCACTGGCAAAGAACGGGCACATTATCTGCGATATTTTCAGTCATAGCAAGCGAATTCGTCAGGATCAAATTAAAACGCATAGATAACTTATTTATAATACTATGATTACCGAATCCGAGGTCGGGAGTTCCGGGGACACCTTACTTAATTCAAGCTTCTGGGGCTTGGGTGGTTATCAGCTAACCGCCTGTTCGACCTGGCGGACTGCTTGTACCATCCGCTCAAGCTTTAGTTTCGCTGACTCTGGTTTTCTGACTCTCATGCCGCAATCGGGAGAAATCCATATGTTTTCAGCGCCCACCTTGTCCACACCGGCCTGAATCCTGTTCACGATCTCGTCCACTTCTTCGACCTGGTTTGTGTTGACGGATATGACGCCCCAGCAGATTTTCTTTTTCTTTTCCTCAAGCAATTTGGCGTTCAACCAGTCGAGGTTGACCAGATGTTGTCCTTCTACCTCCACCATGTCCACAGGCGCGTCCACAAGCCTCTTCATAATATTTGAAATGTCGCCGCAGACGTGAAGCGCGGAGAATTTAACCGGTTCGGAGACGATTTTCAAGGCGCGTAACGCAAGGTCAAGATCAATATCCGGCATGGAGAGGAAAGGCTCGTCGATCTGGATGATATCAAATCCTTCCTCGGTCAGAAATTCAGCTTCCCGCGCCATCGCGTGGGCGATGTCCAATACCAATTCTTCATCCACCACCATCGACTGCGCTCCTTCCGGCATTACGCTTGGCTTGTAAGGCGCGGTATCGGTGAGAATAGCGCAATGAGCTATCGTGGTGGGGCCGGTTATGATTCCTTTTAATTTGGCCCGGCCTTTTAAATGCCCTTTGGCCAGACGCAGGTCATCGATGGAAATCGGCTTGTCAGGTGGAGTGATTTTAGAGATAACGTTATATTTTCGCCCCTGAAGGTCAAATCCGGGGATTCCTTTGACGAACAAAGCCACCATATCCGCCCGCACCTGCCCGTCGGAAATCACGTCAACCCCGGCTTCGATCTGATCTTCGACAGCCCGCGCTATCGCCTCTTCAGGGGCAATGCGCCCGTATGGATAACTGCCGATAACAGTTGTTGTCAATTTCATTTCCGCCCCTCTGATGATGAATGTAGTGTGAAAATATTCGCCAGACGATCATCTGCATTACACAGTCACGATAGCATGAGACCGATTACGAATTGTTAATAAAATCGGCCATGCGTACAGCCTGAATATTCTTTTCAACATCGTGAACGCGGATGATGCTGACGCCTTTATTTATGGCGATAACGTTTACGGCGATTGTGGCCGATTCCCTGTCGTCCACAAGTCCCCCCAGC
>DRJW01000160.1 GCA_011052055.1 Nitrospirota bacterium | reverse complement strand
CAGATCGTATTGCCTGACAAATCTTTCCATCCTCGCGTCGGGCAATTCCGGAAGCTGGCGCCGCGCCCTTTCAATCCATTGCTCGTCGATAACCACCGGCTCAAGGTCAGGCTCAGGAAAATATCTATAGTCGTGGGCCTCCTCTTTACTACGCATCGAAACGGTCACGCCTTTAGCAGAATCGTAAAGCCGTGTCTCCTGGACAACCTTTCCGCCATCTTCGACAACATGCGTTTGCCGGTTTATCTCATAGTCTATGGCCTTTTGGATAAAGCGGAACGAGTTCATGTTCTTAAGCTCGGTCCTGGTGCCCAACTCTTCTTGCCCCACAGGCCGGATGGACACGTTGGCGTCGCACCGGAACGACCCCTCCTCCATATTGCAATCGGAGACTTCAAGATATTCAAGAATGGCTTTTAGTTTTTCCAGATAACGCTTCGCCTCTTCGGACGACCGGATGTCAGGCTCTGAGACGATCTCAAGCAAGGGAACTCCCGTCCTGTTCAGATCCACATAGCTTGAATCGGGATCGCCCAGGTTTTCCCCATGCAGAAGTTTCCCTGCGTCCTCCTCCATATGGATTCTGGTAAGCCCGATCTGTTTTTTCCCACCGTTGACAGATATTTCTATTTTGCCTTTGCTTGCGATCGGCAGATCGTACTGGGATATCTGATAACCTTTCGGCAGATCGGGGTAAAAGTAATTTTTCCTGTCGAACTTTGTGTAAGAGGCTATCTTGCATTCCATGGCGAGCCCGGTCTTTATCGCTCTTTCGACGACTTCGCGGTTGAGAACGGGAAGTACGCCAGGCATCCCCAGGCATACGGGACAGGTGTTCTCGTTGGGCCCCGCGCCGTATTTCGCGCTACACGCGCAGAATATTTTCGATTCCGTTGACAGCTGGACGTGAACCTCAAGTCCTATAACAACTTCGTATTCCATATTCGGGAGCCTGTAATATGATCTTTACCACATTCAAAACCACATTCAAATAGTCGGCGTGGCGCCACAAACACCCTGGCTAAACCGCCGCGCCGCCGCTATCGCTATTTTTGCATACAACATTGTATACTTACCTTGTACGCTTGGATAGAATCAATGTTATTTTAGGGAACCTCTAATGAGCCATGCAAGATATCCCGCAATCTGAAATCCTGGACCGCCCGGATGCTCAAAGCGAATATATAGATTCAAAGCGGCTAAAACAAGAGCGTTCGCAACTGATTACCCGGAGCCTGTTTTTATTTGTTATCGCGGCCTGGTCCGCTTACTATCGCGCATCCGACGGGACTGCGGGCTTTGCTATCGCTTGCGGGATATTTTTATTTTCCGTCGTTATAATAGCGGCGACCTTTGCGGATATAAATAAATATCCGAAGAGAAAGTTTCGTATTTTCCTCACAGTTTCTACCGACATTCTGGTTACCGGCGCCTTTGTCTGGCTGACGAATGTTCCATTGAGCCCTATATTCTTTGTTTTTCTTTTCATCGTCGTCAGCAACACGATGCGGTACGGCAGGCGTATGATGATGTTTTGCGCGTTGCTGTCGCTGGGCGTATACGGCGCCAACCTTATAGCCTATGTTTTTTTAGACATGGGCGCCGCGCGCGGATTTATCTACTGGCCGCTCGAAGCGGGGAAGATTATGTCTCTGATTATAATTCCGCTGTTTCTCGACGCCATGCTCAGACGGCAGGCCGACAGCCAGAAAAGCATAAAGGCCATAACCGGGGGCCTTAAAAAGTACACGATAGGAAAAGAGACCCTCTCTTTTAATCTTAAAAGGAACGACGAGCTTCAAGTCCTTGCGGAGCATATAGAGCTTTTGACTCATAAAATCAGAGTACAGCAAGATCAGCTTTACGATCAGGCGTTAAACCTTCAAGAGCTTGTGACAGAGCGCACATCGGAGCTCAACGAGCAGATGAGAAAAGCAAGGGAATCGGACAGGTTGAAAACGCAGTTTTTAAATAACCTCTCCCATGAGCTACGCACGCCTTTGCACAATATAATCGGCTTTGCCGATCTTTTAAACAAGCAAGACCTGCCAGTTGAAAAGGCGGGGAAAATGTCGCTGATAATCGGCCAGAGGGCAAACGAGCTGTTGGAAAAACTTGAGGCGCTTACAACGTTAACCTGCCTTATGACGGGCGAGCAGAGGATTG
>DRJW01000159.1 GCA_011052055.1 Nitrospirota bacterium | reverse complement strand
TCATCTATTCCTTTTTATCACACTCTTCGCCTACACAGGATGCGAGAACGCTGTAAAGACTGTTCTGGTTGGCGGCGCGGAGGTTCCATACAACAAGATCGGCATGTCTATGTTTCCCTATAACACTGTTGTAGGCAGTCTGCCCAACCAGATGGCGGACATAAAGTCGCTGGGTGTCAACTACGTAAGAATGGACTTGTCATTTGACGAAAACTATATGGCCTCTGCCTACTCAGGGCGTGATTTTTCCCGGTTCGACAAATATATAAACGCCGCTGATAACGCCGGGCTGGATATCGTCGCGATTCTGGCTTACGTCCCGAACTGGCTGAGGGGGAATCCGGACTGGAAATCGATCTATATAAACAACTATGTCAAACCTGTGGTAAAGCGCTACAAAGGCGTTGTGAAAAATTGGGAAGTCTGGAACGAGCCGGACGACCTTACTTATAATTCTCTGGATGGAAGCCCTGGAGACTACTTCGACCTTTTAAAACGGGCGTCCACAGCCATAAGATCAATCGAACCGTCGGCCACTGTCGTATCAGCCGCCACGACGAGCATTGTTTTGGGTGGGGTGGACAATTGGAACTGGACGCAGAAATTAATCGACATGGGGCTTAGCCAGTGGGCGGATGTTTTGAACTTCCACTATTATTCCGAACTCGATCCTGAGCTTAGCGCTTTAGGCGGCAACATGGTGAAGAATGCCGGGATGAGAGTATGGGTTACGGAAACGGGTAAAAAGGGGCAATCAAACCAGGAGTCTTATTTTAAAACAGTAACGGCTTACATAAACAAGTCTCTTAACCCGGAGCGAATCTACTGGTATACCTACGTCGCTGGGCATTTGACCGCCAATGGCATCCACCCGGACGACACTTACGGGATCGTGACTTTTTATAACGGATCGATTTATCAATCGCCGCTATACACCCTCCTGAAAAACCGATGATAAACGTGCAGGAGTGAGATTGCCGCCCCGACCGCAACATGCTTATTCTGATCGCAACATATCATCCTGACTGCGGCGCGTCACCCAACCGCAACACATGGCGCCCCGACCGCAATATTGTCACCCCGGCCTTGAGCCGGGGTCTCCGGGATGCCGGATCGGAGTCCGGCATGACAGCACTGTGTGGAACATTACGCAGAGCGTTAAAAAGCTATGTGATTTCAGCGAGAGTGAGCGTCAGTCTTTGTTTTTCACCTTTACCGGTGTGTTTATTATGGTTTGATTCGGTATCAGCGATCTGCCTTCTTCGTTTTCAAGCTCGGTGTAGCGCAGGTTGACCTGTTTGACTTCGCCTTCGATACCCGATACGGCGATGAAGTCTCCGATCACGAACGGGCGGTAGATTATTATAAGAAAGCCCGCCAGAAGATTTCCAACGGCGTCTCTGAGGGCGAAACCGAGGGCGAAACCGCCGAGCCCAAGAGCGGCGATCAATGGCGCGATATTTACCCCCATGACCGATACGCCAATCATAACGCCAATCGCCATAATGGCGTAATAGGCGGTGGTTGTGATAAGTGATCCGACCTGCCGGGCCCACTCAAACCCGCTGATGGCGCTTTTAAGGCTTGCGCGGACGAACCTTGAAAGAGCGAAGGCGCCTGCGATTATGACGGCTCCCAGAAATACATTCCGGGCGACAAACAAGTAACCGGACAGATAATCGATCATATACCCTCAACCACCATTCACCTTCGCGAAACTGGCGCTATTTAAACCAGAGAAAATTTCGCTATTTCAAAATACCCCCCGTCGATGCCGTCACTACCCGTTCCGTCCGGCATGGCTATCTCTCCCGATTCGGTTTTGTTGATTACCCGGACGGGGGGACTGGCCTTGGCCTCCTGCTCTCATCGACCGCGACGTACACGACTTCAGCTTCGGTCACTTTATCTTTTACACCGGGGATCCTTTCTGCGAACACCTCCACCAGCACGGTCATCGATGTATTGCCGATTTTTAAAATTTCGCAGAAAAAACTTACAACGTCCCCGACAAACACAGGCTTTCTGAAATGCACCGAATTCACGGCTACGGTCACTATGCGCCCTTGCGCCCGCTCGGCCGCCAGAATGGCCCCGGCGATATCTACCTGGGCCAAAATCCATCCACCGAAAATATCCCCGGTGGCGTTGGCGTTGGACGGCATGGTCAACACCCTTGTGATAGGCGCCCTGTCTTTTGGATACTCCTCACTCATATTTTTAACCACCCCTCATCGGCGGTAAAACGAGGGCCGTACTTTTGCTGAAACTCATCGAGCCTGCCTTTTAACGCCTCCACCCCTGTATCTTTCGCGTAATGGGACGGGCCGCCCCTGAAAGGAGCGAACCCTGTGCCGAAGATGATTCCGGCGTCAAGCAGGTCGGAGTCTTCAACCACCTGCTCTCTGACACATGCGGCGGCTTCGTTTAAAAGGCGGAAGATCAGCCGGTCGGAGATATCAACAGGCGCCATATACCCTTTGGGCGCAGGCCTTCGCGGCTTTGGCTTGCCTTTGACGAACTGGTAAAAACCTTTGCCTGTTTTTTTGCCGAGATCCCCTGCGTCTACCAGTTTTTTAAGGTTAGAAGGCGTCTCGATGTTCATATCTTTTGAAAGAATATCCGCCACCGAAAGGCATATGTCAAGCCCGACTGTATCCGCAAGAAGAATAGGCCCCATCGGCATTCCGAATTTCACGGCGGCCCGGTCGATCACCGTAACCGGTATCCCTTCAGACTCCATGAGCACAGCCTCCATAAGGTAGGGCATGAGAATCCGGTTTACTAAAAAACCGGGAGAGCTTTTGACCGTAAGGGGAAGGCGCCGGATCGCTTTAACAAACGCCGCCGCTTTGCTTATACTGCCGTCGCCGGTCATGGCGCCTTTGACCACTTCTACAAGTTGCATTTTCGCCACGGGGTTAAAAAAATGAAGCCCGACAAGCCGCTCAGGCTCCATCAGATCTTCGCCCAGAATCTCAAGCGGGATGCTCGATGTGTTCGTGGCCAACAGCGCGTCCGGTTTCATCTTCGGCTCCATCTCTTTATACAAGCTTTTCTTGGCGTCGGCGTTTTCAAATATCGCCTCGATCACCAGATCGGCGCGGCTTACGCCACTGCCCGCTATATCCGGCGTAAGCCTGTCCATCGCCGCCTGAACGAGCCTCGGTTTTTTAAGCTTCTTTTTAAACAGTGTATGCGCCCGTTTCATCGCTGTCGCGATCCTGCCAGGCTCGGTGTCTTGCAGGGAGACAGAAAACCCGCTCAAAGAAATCCAGGAGGCGATATCCCCTCCCATCACGCCAGCTCCAACCACATGGACATGGGCCGGAGCAAAAGCGGCCTCGCTTCCAAGTGATTTAAGACGCTCTTGAAGAAAAAAAACGCGGACGAGGTTTTGGGCCGTCGATCCGGTTATAAGGCTGGAGACGGAGCGGGCCTCTTCGGTAAGCATCTTTTTCTTGTTGTCGAAGTGGTCGCGCCAAAGCTTTATGAGCGCGTATGGCGCCGGATAATGCTCTTTTCTGGCGCGCCCCGCCACTTTTTTGGTCATCACCCGGCAAAGCAAAGGCCGGACAAAGGAGTGATTAGTGACTCTTTTGAGCAAAGAGGGCCTGGAAACGGACGGTTTTTTCATGACCATATCTTTTGCCGCTATTTTCAGGTGACGATAAGGAACGGCGTGATCGACCAGGCCGGTTTTTTTCGCCGATCTTGCGCTTATCGATCTTCCGGTAAGCATCATGTCCATCGCCGACAGACCGCCGATCAGCCTTGTCAAGCGAACCGATCCTCCGAACCCGGGATGTATTCCAAGCATAACCTCCGGCAGACCCAGCTTTGTTTTCGCATCGTCCGAGGCGACGCGGTATCGGCAGGCGAGCGCAAGCTCTAAGCCCCCTCCCAGGGCGAAACCGTGAATCATGGCCACAGTGGGAAAATCAAGAGCCTCAACCCTGTCGATGATACCCTGGCCTCTTTGTATCAGCTCTTGCGCCTGCCCCACATCTTTTATTTTCGTAAACTCGTTCACATCGGCTCCGGCGATAAATCCGCTTTTCTTTTCGGAGAATATGATTAACCCACGCGGTTTTTCCAGGCTCAGGCCTTTGATAATATCGTCCAGCTCGTCGAGCGCCTCATGGGACAAGACATTGGCCGCGCTGTCGGCCTTGTCGAACCCTAGCCAGACAACATTGTCGTTGTCATCCTCCAGGCTCCAGTTTTTAAAGCTCTCCTCGTCCATTTTCAATCTACTTTAACTCCCGTTCTATCAGCGCCGCGCCGCCCTGCCCGCCGCCTATGCAAAGGCTGGCCACCCCCCGTTTCGCGTTATTTTTTGCGAGCGCGTGTATAAGCCGCAAGACTATTCTCGCCCCGCTTGCTCCCACCGGATGCCCCAGGCTCACCGCCCCGCCATCGACGTTGAGCCGGTCCATCGGAATCGGCGCGAAGGGGGCTTTAAGCCCAAACTCATCAGAGCAATAATCAGCGTCGCTAAAGGCTCGCAACACGGCAAGAACCTGCGCGGCGAACGCTTCGTTTATCTCCCACAAATCTATATCTTCCGTCTTTAACCCGCGCCGTTTAAAAAGCATGCCCATAGCGTTAGCCGGGCCCAGCCCCATCTGCGCCGGATCGACCCCCGCCCATTGCGTGTCCACAATCGTGGCAATGGGCTTAAGACCATATTTTTTCACAGCGTTCTCGCCTGCCATGATAAGCCAGGCGGCGCCGTCGGTCACCTGGGCGCTGTTCCCTGCGGTGACCGACCCGAAAGGCCTGTCGAACACCGGTTTTAACTTTGCCAGCGCCTCCATGCTGGTCTCTTTTCGAACGCCGTCATCATGGTCGTAATAACCGCCTTTGTTATCGTAAATGACCTCGATCTCCTCTAGCCTCCCCTCCTCTTGCGCGCGGGCCAGCCGCTGGTGGCTTTGCATAGCGTACTCGTCCATTTCCTCCCGGCTGATATCAAACCTGTGGGCGAGTATTTCTGCGGTCTGTCCCATAGACAACCCGACAGTATGGTCGGTGAGGCCTTTTAACAGGCCTATTACCGGAGCGAACATCGCGGGGCGAAGTTTAAAAAGCGCCGATAGTTTCGCGCTCCCTCTCGATTTGGCCCACAGCCCCAGCCATGTGACCATCTTCTCGTTTAAGAGCACAGGCGAATGGCTCATCGATTCCGCTCCACCGGCAAGCACAAGGCCGGAGCGCCCCAGCCTGATGTTGCTTACAGCGTTATCTATCGCCTGAAGCCCGGAGCCGCAGTTTCGCTGAACCGTCCATGCGGGGACTTTTTTGCCGCAGGCGAGGCGAAGGGAGGCGACACGGGCTATGTTCGCCTCTTCGGGAAGCGGCATCATACAGCCGAGTATCACCTCGTCGAGATCGGAAGGTTTAAACGGCTGTCTCGACAACAAAGGACGGCCCGCCGCCACGCAAAGATCGGATGCGGTAAAAGGCCCCGGTTTGCCTCTGGCTTTAACAAAAGGAGTTCTCGCGCCGTCGATTATGAAAACTTTACGGCCATCTTCAGACTCTCCAGGTTTGCTCATCGTACTTCAGTTTTTTTCCAGTAGTCGGGGCCGAAATCGTCTACGGTTATCACTTCTTTTCTGGCGGCCAGGGCCATGCGCGTAACTTCGGCTTCTTCTTCTATAATATCGCCAGATTTGAGCGCCTCTTCGACCTGTTCGTCCGGTGTTATGGAAGTCAATTTTCCAGCCTTTACAAGCTCCCTTATCCTCTTTTCGACAGGCTCGGCCTTTGCAACTTTTTCAAATGCGTCCTCTATCCTTCCCACAGGGTCATCGGGGTC
>DRJW01000158.1 GCA_011052055.1 Nitrospirota bacterium | reverse complement strand
GACGATTTTGACTCGTCAACGAATTTGACTCGGCAACGAAGCATGGCGCCTTTTACAGCCGATTGTAGCAGAAATGGATTTTTAGAGGTTCCCTTATCCATATATGACCTTAAAGCGGCCAAACTTTTTTAATACTGTTTTTTATTATTTCCGACAAAAATCAGGGAAAGATACCCCGCAAATCAGAGGGCGCCAGCCATCCCCCGCTTTGCTCGGTTTAACTCGTTGTAAATATGGAGTTAAATCAGCGTCAAAAGCTTGTCGGTGTTGGTATCTTTATTGCTCCATATATCTGCATGGAAAAAAGAGTTTTAAAACCGGAGCCTGAAAAAGCGTTAATCGAGGAGTTCATCGATTATCTTCGTGTGGAAAAAAACGCCTCCACTCATACGATACGAGCATACACGACCGACCTTGGCCAGTTTTTCAGATTCCTGCGAGATGTCAAGGCATGGGACGGTCAATCGGGAACAGGCCGGTTAAAAGCGATCGACAGGCCGATAATAAGAGCCTTTGTCGGACGGCTTTACCATGAGAAATATTCTCCATCAACAATGGAGCGAAAGCTATCCACACTTCGCGCTTTTTTCCGGCGGCTCACCCAGACAGGCGTCCTTGAGCGCAATCCGGGCAAGGACGTGGATTTGCCCTCAAAACCGAAACTACTGCCCGACTTTCTTACGACCGGTGAAGCCACAGCCCTGGTCGAAGCGCCCGGCGAAGATGACCCCTCGTCTTTTCGCGACAGCGCCATTCTGGAGCTTTTATACGCCACCGGAATGAGATCCTCGGAGATGGCTTGGCTGAGCGTTGCGGATATAGATTTTGACAGGGGATTTATTACTGTTAAAGGCAAAGGAAAAAAAGAGAGGCTTGCCCCTTTCGGTTTGAAAGCAGGCGGGGCCCTGCGCCGACTGCTCGACGAAACTCGCAGGAGCGAAGCGGATCGGCGCGGGACCCCTGTTTTTCTCAACCGCGAGGACAAACGCCTTTCATCAAGGTCGATCCATTCTATTGTGAAAAAATACGCAAAGAAGGCGGGGCTCGACAGGCCTGTGGCGCCCCATAGGCTCCGGCATACGTTCGCCACCCACCTTCTGGATGGAGGCGCCGACTTGCGGGCCATCCAGGAAATGCTCGGTCACAGTAGCCTTTCGACCACCCAGAAATATACCCATGTAAGTTTGAGCAGGCTGATGGAAGTCTATGACGACGCTCATCCCAGAGCGTTACTGATTAAAGAAAAAAGCTTAAAAATAAAATAACGGCAGAGGTGCAATTATGGCTTTGACCAAAAAAATAAATCTGAAAAAGTTTCAGGAAAAATCGGGGCAGGTGTTCAAGCTGGTCAACACGCAAAACGTGGAAGTTATCATCTATGACGAAAGAGGGCCGCTTGCCAGGCTCTCACCGTTCGCGCGCGCAAATAGACCTGTAAAACTAAGAACGCTTGAGCCTGCCCGCCATTACCACGACAGCCCGATGGATCGCGGCGGCGTATGGGCCATAAGCAAAACCGTCCGCAAAGCCATCGCCCCGGCCAGGCGTGAGGGGAGCCAGGGCTTTTTTTCACTGGGGGGATGGTGGAAGGCGGCGCGCGCTTCGGTTATCCTTCCATTCGTCTAGGTTACATATTTTATTTTTGAAAGCCGTTACAATCAGAGTATGAAAGAGAAAGCCGCGCTCGATAAACTGATCGAAAAAGCAGACTCGCTTATCGAAGCCCTTCCCTACATGCGCTCTTTTAAGGGGAAGACTATCATCATCAAATATGGCGGAGCGGCGATGGTGGACGACCGGCTCAAGACAAATTTCGCAAAAGATATCT
>DRJW01000157.1 GCA_011052055.1 Nitrospirota bacterium | reverse complement strand
GTAGTGTCAACCGGTGAAAAAAAAATAGAGATCGCAAGACTTGGCGCATGGTCAGCTTTGATGGTGGAGCGGGCGATGGTGACAGCGGTATCCCCCTGACTTGACATTTATTATCTACTGAGTCTTTATCCAGTTTATCAATCTGTAATTTGCAGATTCTTCCGAAACTTCAAAAACTCTTGCAATGTCTCTAGCGGCGTAAGGAGCTATTAACTCATCTGTAAGTTTGATTTCATTTCGCTCATTCAATATTTGATTAACTTTTATTTTTGCTTTACCGAATTCAGCTTCTACAAGATGTGTCGGCATTAGTACGTATCCAGCAAATATATTTGCCTGTACTTCGTAATTGCCATTCTTGCGCCAATTTTCCATCATGTAATTTTTCCACTCTATATCTGATTTGAAATCCAAATTGTTTAAATAATCTTGATGCAGGACAATATGACCAAGTTCATGAGCAAGAGTAAACCTGATGCGGCAATGTCGTGTATCACTCATGTAATTTTCATGGTCGATATAAATCTCTTTCCTTTTTATTGCAGTCCATGCGTCAATATCAGCTGACTCTTGCAGAGACATACTTGGAACAATGTGGAAGTCGAGATTTTGTTGGATTATTTCCTCGATGGGTATTGGTAGCTCACCCGATGGGTGATGTTCTTGAAGGAAATCTGTGGCTTCCTTTTCTATTTCTTCAGGAGGGAGATAAGAGCGAAGCCGTGGCATAAACTAACTACTTTTTATTATTTCGATAATCTTATCCAACTTTTCCGGTGTAATTTCTTTATTGTCCAACGTCCTAAAGAGAACAGGAAGTTTTTGAAGTACCTCTGGATCATCGATCTTTTTCAGTTGGAAGTTTTTGCTGGAAGCAGACGCTAGATCAAAAAATTCAATCCATTCATCGCTTCCTTCGACTACGCCCAAGGCTTTCGCATAATTTCTCAATTTATTCTCATTGTGAGTAGCGGAGAAAATACTTCTCTCAAGTTTGGAAATATTTCCCGGATCGAAATCATGCTCTATACAAAATTTCCGTAGCGTATAACCTTTTGATATGCGTAATTTTCTGAAATAAGTTCCAAAGTCCATAGTCTGCGTACTCTCCCAGTTCGTTGCGTCTTTATTCTATAGGTGTTGTAATCAGAATACAACAACTTTCTCTTATGTTATATAACATGTTGATTGTTTAGAAGATAACATGATAGAACGGGTGAAATTTAGATTGCCACTATATGTTTTGTGTTGGTAAGGAGCTTGCGGAAATTTGAATGCAGGCAGGCCAAATGGCTGTCTCGTACTGGGGACGGTAGGGAGACTTACCAGCGAATCAGGGTGGCGCCCCAGGTAAGCCCTCCGCCGAAAGCCACAAGCAAAACCAGATCGCCAGGTTTTACCCGTCCTTCTTCGACAGCTTCGTACATGGCGATAGGGATCGACGCGGCGGAAGTGTTGCCATATTTATTTACGTTAACAAATACTTTTTCCTCCGGGACGCCCAGGCTTTTGCCGACGGCGTTGATGATCCTGATGTTGGCCTGATGGGGAATGACTATATCGACATCGTTTGCCGACAGCCCGTTTTTCTCAAGAAGTTTCGATGCGACATCGGTCATTCGTTTAACGGCCACCTTGAAAGTCTGGTTTCCTTTCATCGTAAGAAAATATCCGGCGTCTTCGATGGCCCGGCCCGCCACCGGTCTTCGCGACGCGACTCCTCCGGTGGTAAGCAGGTCGCCGTAAGCTCCGTTGGAATGTATCCTGGAATCGATAATCCCTGAAGATCCATCTGACCGGCTGATAACGGCGGCGGCGGCCCCGTCGCCGAACAGGACGCATGTGCTTCTGTCTTTCCAGTTTACGATCCGGCTGTAAATTTCGCTGGCTACTATCAAAACATTATTAGCCGATCCTGACCGTATGAAATTATCGGCTATCGATACGGCGTAAATAAAACCAGTGCAGGCCGCCAGCAGGTCGAACGAGGGGCAATCCCCCGCTTCGATACCGTGCCCGATGGCGCAACCGGTCGAGGGAAACATGTTTTCTGGCGTTGACGTGGCGCAAAGCAGAAGGTCGAGCTCTTCCGGGTCAATTCCGGCGTTTCTTAACGCCTCCCTGGCCGCAGGTATCCCTAACTGAGAGGTGGTAACACCATCATCGGCTATCCTGCGCTCGCTTATCCCGGTTCGCGTCTTGATCCATTCGTCGCTGGTATCCACCATTTTTTCAAGGTCGGCGTTGGACAATACCTTGTCAGGAACGTTTCGCCCCAAACCTGAGATTTTTGAGCGAACGGCGACGGTCACGCCTCCTCCGGCTTGTCGGGATGGCCCAGGCCGATTTTACGTTTCATCTGGCTCCATATTCCGTCGCGCATCTCTTTTTTCGAGCTACCGACAATATCCTGGTTCTGCGCCAGACTTTCCCGGATATG
>DRJW01000156.1 GCA_011052055.1 Nitrospirota bacterium | reverse complement strand
CCGGGCGGCCTGTCGTGGGGCGACGCGATCAACATCATCCACGCCATCGGATCGAAACGGAAAATCGTAGGCGCCGACGTGATGGAGCTAAGACCTATCCCCGGCTCTGTTCAGTCACAGTTTACAGCCGCGAAACTTTGCTTTAAACTTTTATCGGCGGCTTTTCTTTTGAAATAGCAGGCGTAACACAGCGTCGCCCGACCACGGACATGACTCAGGACGCATGGCGAGGTCACGTCAAAAAGCTGGTAGCTCTCAATATGTCATTGTATGTAAAACAAAATACTCTGGCCCCAAGTCAACCACACTGCCCGATTCAGTAAGAATGATGATGTCTGGATTTATTTCTTTAATTTTACGAATAGCCAACTTCAGCTTATTTGATCGTTCTTGTGGGCTTTCAAGGTTCCAGTTAGCAATACGAAAATATTTCACTGTTTTACTGGCCCAGCGTTTTCGATTTCTACCACCCAGAGTTTTATATAGCTATATGAGCTTTCTATCAGGGGAATTCGGATATAACCGCTTAATGTTGTCCTTTATCCTTACCTTTACTCTATTTTGGATAAAAGTGTTCTTGTCTAGCTCATGTCCCAACTGCTTTGCTTCTTCTGAATTCTTAATTTCAACTAGATCGTCATAAGCTTCGTAATTGGCCATATAAATTGGAAGAAGCTTATTTATTACGCACTCTAATTCATATCCGGATTTTGCTTTCCTCGCCTCATACATAAGTAATTGATCAGAATCTAATTTTGGAACACTGACGAGTTTTCTTTCCTCCATTGAAGGTACGAGTTCCTTATCAACAATTTTGGCCCATTTATTCAGTTTTTTAATCCCAGCCTTAGCCCAGTACGCTGGAGTTCTGGATAACTCGGCTCCTTCTTTCATCGCCCAAGCCACATTACACCCAATCATTACGTCTGTAAGCGCTCGATTAAAAAACCAATCAGAGTAATGTAAGGAAGCAAATCGATTCAAATGTTCAGCTATGTCATCGCTAATTAGCCCGTGCGTCTCGTACAAGACAATTGTCGGCCAACCATCTTCGAATAAATATTGGTTATCAAAGCTATTGTCCCTCTTTTTCTCGTTAAATTCTGCGCTAGCGCATACTCCATTATCTAATGTTGCATCTCCTCCTCTCATTGCAGGTTTTACATGATCAACCCAGTCAGCGTCCCAGGTCGGGGATGCTCCGTGGTCGAGAATCCAGAGTAGCTTCCCAGAAAAAGAGCAAATTGCTCTATCTCTTGCAAAAATTCTCGCTTTCTGTAGGTCTGTAAAATTATGACGTTTTTGCATCTTGCCTCATTTTCTTCACAAGTATTCAATTGTGTGGTTACTCATATTTCTTATTCTTCTTTGCGCTTCAATGAGGTAATGGCTACTGCTACTGTTGCTCATCTATTGAGTAATTTAAAACCGAAACCGGTTTTAGTTCTTTAAATTTTTCCTGAAATCGGGCATTTAGCAATTGAATCTTTAGTTGTAACGATCCTTGCGACCGAGAGTGCTCGTGTAAGAGCTATATGCATGCGGAGGTTTAGCTTATCCGTAACCAATCTCATATCGGTAATGATTATCGCTGGACGTTCCAATCCCTTAATTCCGCGGATCGAGTCTGGTATGACACTTGCCCTGCCACCCGCCCTACTTTCTATCCATCTCGCGCCTGACCGAGCGGACGAACCTTGCCAGGGCTTTTACAGCGACCGTTTTTGATTTCGCGGAATGGATTATCTCTATCGCCTTTGATCCTATTATCACACCGTCGGCGGTTTTACATAGCGCTCTGGCCTGCGCCGGTGTTTTAACGCCGAACCCGGCGAGAACCGGGAGGGAGGTGAGTTTCTTAAGCCGGGCTATCGGTTTGACGCCTTCTTTACGATCCGCAGACGCTCCGCCGGTTACGCCGCTTACGTTTATGTAGTAGACGAATCCTCGCGACATGGAGCATATCCGGCGAAGCCGTGATGGCGTGGAAGTGGGCGCCGCGAGCATAATCATATCCAACCCCGCTTTTTTCGCTTTGCCCGTGAACTCGCCCGCCTCCTCCAAAGGCGCGTCCGGGATTATCAGCCCGTCTATTCCAGAAGAGGCGCAGTCGCGCATGAACCTGCCGGTACCATGATTTATGACAAGCGTCGAGGCGAGCATGATAACAAGCGGGTTTTCGTTGGTTTTTCTGATTTTCTCCGCAAGGATCAACGTTTTTGTAAGATTGGCTCCTCTGGCGATGGATCGGAGGAACGACTTTTGTATCACCGGCCCGTCGGCCAGCGGATCGGAAAAAGGGGCGCCAAGCTCGACAATATCCGCGCCTGCGTCGAACGCACAAAGCGTAAGATCGTAACTTGCCGAAAGGCCTGGGTCTCCTGCCGTAAGGAAAATAACCAGCGCTTTTCGCTTGCCGGCCTTAAGGCTTTTTAATTTCTCGTCTATTCGGCTCATGTTCCGGTTTATAAAAAAAGTTACTAACGGGCGCCTCTAAAAATTCATTTCTGCTACAATCGGCTGTAAAAGGCGCCATGCTTCGTTGACGAGTCAAAATCGTCCTCAGAGTAGTTATTACTACGCTT
>DRJW01000155.1 GCA_011052055.1 Nitrospirota bacterium | reverse complement strand
TGAGCGAGCATTATCCTGAAATCACAATCGGGAGCCCCGCTTGCCCCGCCTGCCCCGCTTACAGCTTTATCTGGATCAGACCGGTGAGAGGGGACATGGCGGCCCGCCGAATAGTCTGTCACCCCGGCGACCATGACTCTACTTCCGTTGTGGGAGATTACCTTATGCTCATTTATTAAAACGGTCATGCCGTTTTTTTTCGACTCTTTGAGCCATCCGTCAAGGTTCCAGTAATACTCATGGTTTCCAGTCACGAAAAAGACGCCATGTTTTGCTTTAAGGCCGGCCAGGGGGGCGATATCGCGCGCCATTTCCTGTGGCGCCCCGTCAACCATGTCGCCTGTGAAGCTTACGAGGTCAGGCTCAAGACCGTTTACAGCGTCAACAACCCCTTGCATGAAACTCCTGTGGATGGATTGGCTGATATGGGTGTCTGTAATATGCGCGATCCTGAAACCGTCCAGGCTCTCTTTTAATCCGGTGATTGGAACATCCACCTTTTTTACAGCAGGAAGCGCGCGCGCGTTATTCATTGCCACACCGCTTAATACGCCGGAAACGCCTATAACGCCAAGGTTAAGGGCGTTGGATAGAAAATAGCGCCTTCCGGGGTCACGCGGGGGGTGGGCTCCTTGATTT
This sequence comes from Nitrospirota bacterium, assembly GCA_011052055.1. Taxonomy (GTDB): domain Bacteria; phylum Nitrospinota_A; class UBA7883; order UBA7883; family UBA7883; genus DRJW01. Next base: position 10,347 of record DRJW01000155.1, on the reverse strand, counting down.
ATTAACCGTGATTTCAGCGCCAAAAAGGATTTGGAGAATAAACAGGCCAGATCTTTGGCCGCCATCAAAGGGAAAGCAATTAGGGTATAACCGGCGGCTATAAAAGATGTCCAGAATAGAAAATTGTAGTAGAAAGGGGCCGGATAGATCGTCCGCAGGGACGCGGTTATGGGAACAAGTAGAAAAAGCGTTAACGCCGCCGCCCAGAGTAGCCATCGCATCGGCTTTTTTAATTCAAGAGGCGGAATGATCCTCAGGCCCAGGTAGAAGTGGATCAAAAACCAGATAGTAAAGGCTGTAATGAAAAACATGACATGCGCTGTGTCAGGCTTTTCTTTTGGCCTTCATTTTCGCCTCCATAATATCTTGATGGGAGAGGCGCAACAGCTTGCCGAGTTTTTTCATAAGGTAATCCTCATGCTTATCCATATAGTCGTCAGTAAACACGATTTCCCAAATCATCTCGATTAACCTTATTTTTTCTTCACGCTTATAATTTTCATTTATCCGGTTTGTAAAACCCCATAAATCGATACTGCTCTCCAGCTTCTCGCCCGCTTTTTCGATAAGCTCACTGGCTATTTCGCCGGACAAACCAAAATTAGACTCAAGAAAGGAAACTATCCGTTTTCTTTCCGCCTCGGAGAAGTTACCGTCAATATTGGCGATTTCAAGCATAACGGCGCAAGTCGCCACACGGAGGTCATACTCCTTATCTGCGCTCCCGGCGCTTTTATCATCATCCTTTTTAAAAAACTTTTCGATCAAACCCATTCCACTATCCTTTTCAATTAAAAAGTCCTTAAAGGGAGCCTCTAAAGATAGTCCCGATCCGGGACGCAATGTTATGATTAACCTGACGCCTGAGATATAATGCGCAGGCGCGCAATTACGACATGCCGCAACATAGAGGAAAAACGACTAAACGATATAAAATTAATTCTCAAAACGTCATTATACACTTTAGGAAAATGTGTTGGAAATTAAAATGAATACAGCGCGCGATCATAGAAAAGCTAAAGACCAGCCCCGAAAACCGCCAAAATGGCCGCAACTGCTTCTTGCGTTAAATCTTGCTTTAATTGCGGGGCTTCTCTTTTGGCTGGTGGACGACTCACCTTTCAAAAGCAAGGAAGAGTTGCAAAAATCTGTTGATCAGCAGGCAATAGACATCAAAAAAGAGATGGATAAATATCCCGCCCCCGCAGATTACAGGGGGAAGCTAAGTGGCGTAGTCGAGTTAGTGATAGACGCGACCGATTCAAACACGTGGACTCACTTCAATTTTGCAAAAGGAACAAGCTTTCAGAGTGGAAAAATCGCAGTATACGACAGCGACTGGGACATAGCGTATCGTAGAGCCAAAATTGTGACAAATGGCGGTGATACCAGTAATAACGGAGACGCCGAGGTGGCGGTTTCGTCTACAAATGATTTCGGATCGGTCGATTCTGCGCCTACCAGTGGATATATCGCTGACGTTCAAGATGGCTCCGGAAACGAGATAAAAAGCCGGCCTGAATTAGAGAAGTGGTATAAATATGATTTATGGGAGCATCATCTTGAGTCTAAAAAACTGGTTTATACCATAAAAACCTCTGATGGTCATTACGCGAAATTCCAGATTATCAGCTATTATTGCGGTAAAATAGCGGGCTGTTACACAATCAGATACAAATACCAGGGGTCCGGGGGACTCTCTTTCGTGGAATAATAAAAATATGGAAAGAATTTTAAATATCCGCTCTTTAAACGGTAGTGGACGAGGGAGCGGAGCCCTCGGCATCCGATATGACAGCTCCTTAATTGAGTAAAGGTTACTGACCTCATTTTTCCAATACCGTTATTTTCGCGCGTCGCCGCCCACATTCCTTTATAGTATCCGAATTTTGAAAAACACCGCCGGAACAAAAAAATGATACAGATAAGCAGTTTACAAAAGGCCTACGGGGCTCAAATACTTTTTGACGACCTCTCCTTTCTTGTCAACAAAGGCGAGCGCGTCGGCCTCGTGGGGCGCAACGGAACCGGAAAATCGACTCTGTTCAAAATGATTTTGGGAGAGGAACAGACAGACTCCGGCACGATATCAATGCCCAAAGGCTATAAAATCGGAACGCTCGAACAGCATATACATTTTACCAAATCGAATGTTTTAGAGGAGTGTTACAAGTCACTCCGGGCCGAAGAAGAGTGGGACCATTATAAGGCCGAGATAATACTCTCCGGGCTCGGCTTTTCTGAGGGCGATTTCAAAAAGGATCCATACAGTTTCAGCGGTGGGTACCAGGTGAGGATAAATCTTTGCAAGGCGCTTTTGGGAAACCCCGACATGCTCCTTCTTGACGAGCCGACCAACTATCTCGATATCGTATCTCTTGGGTGGCTAAAGGGATTTCTTACGTCATGGCCTGGAGAGATGATGATAATAACCCACGACCGCGATTTTATGGACAAGGTTACCACGCATTCCATGGCGATACACAGAAGGCAGGCGAAAAAAGTGCGTGGAGACACCATAAAGCTTTATGAACAGATAATCCTAGAAGAGGAGACCTATGAGCAGACCCGCCAGAACCTGGAAAAAAAGAGAAAGGAGATGCAGGCGCTGGTTGACAGGTTCCGGTCGAAGGCCTCGAAGGCCGCGATGGCCCAATCGCGTATAAAAATTATGGCGAAGATGGGGGCGATGGATAAACTCGAAGATGAAAAAACTCTTGGGTTCAGGTTCAACCATCTCAAATGCCCGTCCAAGACCGTAATGACCGTAAAAGATATATCTTTTTCGTACGATACAAAACCGGAGAACAATCTTTTTTCGAATGTTTCCCTCCAGATAAAGCGAAAGGATAGAATCGCCATCATCGGCGCCAACGGAAAGGGGAAGTCAACCCTGCTCAACTGCCTCGCAGGAGAGCTTACGCCATGCTCCGGCGCGATAATCCCCCATCCAAATGCGAGTCTTGGCCATTTCGGACAGACAAATATAGACAGCCTTAACGCCAAAAACCGCGTGGTGGATGAAATATTAACCTCCAACCCGAATCTGTCTTTGCAGGCGGCGCACGCTATCTGCGGGGCCATGATGTTCGATGGGGACCTTGGCAAAAAGAAAGTAAAAGCGCTCTCAGGCGGCGAAAGAAGCAGGGTCTTGCTGGGTAAGATAATTTCGCGCCCCACCAACCTTCTTCTGCTCGATGAGCCGACCCACCACCTCGACATTGAGTCGATAGAAACGTTGACCGAAGAATTGGAGGACTACCAGGGAGCGCTGGTGGTCGTTACCCATTCAGAGCTTCTTCTACGGAGCCTTGCTGAAAATCTTGTTATATTTCATCGTGGCGGGGCGGAGTATTTTCACGGCGGTTACGATGACTTTCTTGAGAAAATAGGCTGGGAGGGGGAGCCTGTCAAAAAGAAAAAGAGTGGAAAACAGATGAGCAAAAAACAAGCCCGCAAGCTACGGGCGATTCAGCGTCAACAGACGCCAGAGACGGAAACCGTCGTTGAGGAGAAAAAACCGAGGAGAGGCAAAAACAGGAAGTAGGCCTGGCCATCGAACACATAAGACGAAAATGGTAGCGGAGGAGGGACTCGAACCCCCGACACTGCGGATATGAGCCGCATGCTCTAACCACCTGAGCTACTCCGCCACACGATTTAATCAAACCGGCGATAAATTATCCCAGCCACAAGCTGTCCCAGCCACAAGCTGTCCCAGCCACAAGCTGTCCCAACCGTAAGTTGTTACTGCCTTCAGCCGGTATCTTCTTTGCTTTCAGTTTTCTTTTCTTTCAATTCCGGCGAAGCGTCCCGCGTGTATTCCCTGCAATGAAGCTCCGAGGACTCGTATCGAAACTTCAGGTTACAGGTGGCGCGCCAGGCGCATACGACACATTCCGTAGCCGGCATAATTAATATCTGAAAATCGATTATCTTAAATAGGGTTTACTGTTATGTCAATCTAATCAGTTCAAAATCTATAATATCAGAGATATCCGCCAAAACAACTACCCCGCCTTGACACTCTTTATAGCCGGTGATACTCTTTGATTTTCTGACGTTTGTATATTAATAGATGGCTTTCCTGACTGTCGGATATGGAAGGCCTTTTTTTGTGGCTTAACGATGGATTATAAAGATACTTTAAACCTGCCCAAAACAGATTTTCCCATGAAGGCTAATCTCGCCAAAAAAGAGCTGGAGACCCTGGAAAAATGGGCCGATATCGACCTTTACGGTCTGCTGGTAAAGAGGGGCGAAGGGCGCGAGAGGTTCATTCTCCATGACGGCCCGCCATATGCCAACGGAAACATCCATAGCGGCCACGCTTTAAATAAAATTCTGAAAGATATAATCATAAAAGCCAAATCGCAAAGTGGATATTTTGCTCCTTACGTTCCCGGTTGGGATTGCCACGGCCTGCCCATAGAGCATCAGGTCGACAAAAAACTGGGTAAATCGAAAGGATCGATGAGTCCTTCCCAAAAAAGGGCCGAATGCCGGGCCTACGCCGAGAAGTATGTGGCGATACAAAAAGAGGAGTTCATCCGTCTGGGCGTTTTAGGCGACTGGGAAAACCCGTATCTGACCATGAGCCATGAATACGAGATGGGCATCGTCCGCGAGCTCATCAAATTCCTCGTCTCCGGATCGCTCTACCGTGATTTCAAACCGGTGCATTGGTGTATATCATGTGGGACGGCGCTTGCCGAAGCGGAAGTGGAGTATGGCGACCATACATCGCCCTCGATCTTTGTCCGGTTTAAACTAGCGGGCGACGACGCGGGAAAGCTGGGGCTTCCCCAAGATTCAACTTATCTTGTCATCTGGACAACCACTCCCTGGACGCTTCCGGCGAACCTGGCCGTCTGCCTCCATCCCGGCTTCACATATAACGCCGTCACCGCAGGCTCGCAGACGCTGATAATGGCGCAGGACTTGACAGAAGATTGCATGAAAACATTCGGCCTTTCTGATTATCAAACCGTCAAAACATTCAAAGGCGCACAGCTAGACATGATGACCGCCAGGCATCCGTTTCTTGACAAAGATTCTCTTGTCATCAATGGCCATCACGTCACATTGGAGCAGGGCACAGGATGTGTGCATACGGCGCCCGGTCACGGCCAGGATGACTATGTGGTGGGGCGTAAATACGGCCTGGAAGTATTTAACCCGGTCGATTCCAGAGGGAAATTCGTTTCGGATACACCGCATTTTGCGGGGATGAACGTATGGAAGGCGAACGAGCCGATCATCACTCTGCTCAGGGAAAACGGAAGCCTGATGGCGGTCGATGAGATAACTCACTCTTATCCCCACTGTTGGCGATGCAGGAAGCCCATTATATTCCGCGCCACCGCTCAGTGGTTCATATCGATGAAGACCAACGATCTGAGAAAAAAAGCTCTCGAAACCGTTCGCAGTATCAAATGGATTCCGAAATGGGGAGAGGAAAGAATATACGGCATGATCGAAAACCGGCCCGACTGGTGCGTATCGCGGCAGAGAGTGTGGGGAGTTCCGATCATAGCTTTTTATTGCGAAAAGTGCGACGAAGTATTATTCGATGAGGAGACAGCGAACCATGTGGCCGGCAGGATGGAGAAGGATGGAGTAGACATCTGGTTCGACAAACCGGCGGACGAGCTTTTGCCGTCTTCGGCGGAATGCAAAAAATGTGGTGGCAAAAACTTTAGCAAGGGCCGGGATATCCTTGATGTCTGGTTCGACTCCGGTGTGTCCCACACTCTGGCGCTGGATCGGGATGAAAGGCTGGGCTGGCCCGCAGACTTGTACCTTGAAGGGAGCGACCAGCACCGGGGCTGGTTTCACACATCGCTTCTGACCTCCGTCGGGACAAGGGGGGAGGCGCCCTACAGGACGGCTCTTACTCATGGTTATGTTCTGTACGGGTCGGGCGAGAAAATGAGTAAATCAAGAGGTAACACCATCGCTCCTCAAACTATCATAGATCGGTACGGAGCCGAGATAATAAGGCTTTGGGTCGCAAGTGAGGATTACAGGGAGGATGTGCGCCTGTCAGATGAAATATTAAGACGGCTGACGGAAGCCTACAGGAAAATCAGGAATACCGTAAGGTTCATGCTCGGAGCCACTTCCGATTTCGATCCGGCGCAGGATATGGTTAAATTCGAAGACAGGCTGGAGCTCGACAGAGTGATACTCATAAAGTTTCATAAACTGATCCGCAAAATAACCGAAGCGTTCGACAGGTATGAATTTCATGTTTTCTATCACGCGGTTCATAATTTTTGTGTGGTCGATTTAAGCTCGTTCTATCTCGATATAATCAAGGACAGGCTCTACACATATCCAAAGGCAAGCGCGGGGCGCCGTTCCGCCCAGTCTACTCTCTACGACATAACTATCGGACTGCTAAAACTCATGTCGCCCGTTCTTTCGTTTACTTCGGAGGAGGCGTGGGACTATATTCCCGGCGATCCAGACAAGAGGGAAAAGAGCGTTCACCTGGCGCGCTTTCCAGAGCCTAAGTACGCCGATATGTACGAGACATTAATGGATGAGTGGGAAAGAATAATCACAATAAGAGGCGAGGTGAGCCAGGCGCTGGAAACCGTCCGCAAAGAAAAATTAATCGGCCATTCATTGGACGCCAAGCTTGCGCTTTCCGCCTTTCAAGAGGATCGGCGCCTGCTGGAGTCACACTTGGGGGAGCTTCCATTTATTTTTATCGTGTCTCAGGTGGAATTGGTTGAGGATTCGGGGGGCGATAATCTGTTCAGAAGTGAAAACGCGCCGGGTCTTACGGTAAAAGTTGTCAGGGCGGAAGGCGAAAAGTGCGCCCGGTGCTGGAACTACAGCGCCACCGTCGGCGAATCGGATGAGCATCCTCTTATCTGCTCCAGGTGCGTCTCCCATCTTGGCGATTCGTAGATGACTGAAAATAAAAATATCAACTGCGGCGTCTCCTCGAAAATATTCATTATTCCGGCTTTCGTCTCTGCATTTGTAATAATCGATCAGTTTACAAAGCGGCTGATCGAATCGTCTTTTGTTCTTGGCGAGAGATTACCGGTAATCGCAGGTTATTTTGATCTGACCTACATCAAGAACAGAGGCTCTGCTTTCGGGATGTTTTCCCAGATAGACAGCGTGTGGATTCAGAGAGGTTTTACAGTTTTTACCGTAATCGCTCTTATCATCATCGTTACGCTCTACCGGTCGATGGCGTCAGAAGACCGCATGGGAAAAGTGGCGCTTGTGATGATCGGGACAGGGGCGCTGGGAAACCTGGCGGACAGGATAAGAGATGGAGCCGTCACCGATTTTCTTCTTTTTTACGTGGGCGATCATTATTGGCCCGCTTTTAACGTGGCCGATTCCCTCATTACAACGGGAGTAGTTATTTTATCCTACGCGCTGATATTTCTCGGCGCAGGTTCGGACAAAGATTCATCCGGTTCCGATAGCCAGAAATAGCGGCGCTCGCAATGCGTTGCTATAATGAAACGGATGAAGTACAAATTTCTCGAATCAGTCCTTGATGAGATCGACAAGTGCGTCAAATGCGCCGCCTGTCACGCAGGATGCCCCACCTATGAGCTCTCTTTCTCTGAAACGCTGACCGCCAGGGGTAAAATCCGCCTCGCCAAAGGCATACTCGAAGAGAGCATCGGGCTTTCAAAAAGAGTCGCGAAAGATTTTTCTCTCTGCCTTTCATGCCTCAATTGCTCCACTGTATGCCCGCCCGGCGTCGACACGCTGAAAATCTTCACAGCTGTCAGGTCACATATCTATGATGAAAAAAAAGAGGGCAGGATTGAAAGCTTTATCCACGAGCAGGTTTTACCATATCCAACGCGCCTTAACTATCTTGCGAAACTGACAGGCGCCGCGTCTTTGTTTTACAAGATGGCTCCCAAGATGATCGCCAGGTATTTCCCCTATGCGCCGGACGGCTATGCGCGGGTGACTCCGCCTCTTCTGCGATCAAGCCTTCGATCCAGACTAAAAGAGGTGAATAAACCTGTGGAGAAAAGAACTGTCCGGAGGGTGGCGTATTTTAGCGGATGTATGACAGACCTTGCGTATCCTGAAACAGGAGTTCATGTCGTAGAAAAACTGAACAATGCCGGTGTGGAGGTGATTTTTCCCAAAGAGCAAGTATGTTGCGGCGCTCCCGCTTATTTCGCGGGCGACATGAGTACGGCCCGAAAGCTTGCGATGAAAAATAGAGAAGCTTTTAAAAATCTCGATGTGGACGCGATAGTGATTTCATGCGCTACGTGCGGCTCTGTTCTTAAACACGCATATAGCCAGATTCTTCCTGACGATAACAGCGCAAAAGAAATGGCGGACAAAGTTATAGATTTTCAAAGCCTGCTTGTGGAGCTTGGAGAGGAGAAGAAATTTAAGGCCGCCGACAACTCCGGCGAGAAACTGAAAGTAACATATCATGACCCGTGCCACCTAAAACGAGGACTCGGTGTCAGCGATGCGCCGCGCCTGATATTGAAAAACCTGCCCGGCGTGGAGTTTGTCGAAATGGAGAACGCAGATTCATGTTGCGGAGGATCGGGAGCGTTCGGCCTTGAATATTACGACATGTCGATGGATATCGGTAGAGCCAAAGCGGAGGCTATCAAAAAAAGCGGCGCCAGCGTCGTGGCCACATCATGCCCCATGTGCCAGTTACAGCTCACCGACGCCCTGAACCGGCAGGGCTACGATATTGCAGTCAAACATACAGCAGATTTTATTGATCAAGTTATGTCAGCGCGAAAATAAAACTCCCGGATTTGAAGCTTTCGCTCCGATGGAGCTTTTCGTTTGTTATTTGTTGTGTATCCAGAGGCTCACGCCACTGGCTAATGTATCTCGCCCCGATGGGGCTTATCTTTTTATAGCCATGTAAGAGCGTGACCTTTCTATAGCCCGTTAAGGGCGCAACGATTTAGCCAAGGGTGTAAACCCCTGGACTGAGAGTAGGGAAATAATATAAACCCCGGGGGGTGATACTGTCATTCCGGCCCACGAGCCGGAATCTCTCTAGCTCACAAAACTACAGTATATTTTAGCGTATATTGGGTGAAGCGAGATGCCGGATCGAGTCCGGCATGACAATCCCTGACGCTGGTGGCAACGATTGCCTTTTGAACGCTCACTAGTGGTTTCCTTTACTGCCTTCGCGCGCATTTCCTTAACCGTATAAATATAAAATACGACGGTATTCGTGTGCGGTCAAATGGAAAAACCATTGTAACTATTCGGTATCTTTATCCGTCACGTCATCGCCTGTTAAACCATGAGGTTTAATCCCTCCGATCCTTGCGGTTGACAAGATATATTCCGCCGTCAGCAGAAGGAGCGCGACAAGGATCACCGGCTGGTATCGCTCTTCGTATTCTGTGAATTCTAATGATGTGATATCGGTCTTCTCCATTCCCTGAAGGCTTTTTACAAGTTTCGACAGGTCGAGACTTTCTCCTTGCGATACAAAAAACTGACCGCCGGTAGCGTCGGCGATTGTTTTCAGCGCGCCTACATCCAGATGGGTAAGGATCAACTTGCCGTTATTGTCCTTTTTGTATCCTGTGATCCCCCCATTTTCATCGAACATCGGTATAGGCGCGCCTGCTGTCGATCCTATTCCGATGGGGAATATTTTCAATCCCGCTTTTTTGGCCGCTTTGGCTGAAGTCTTGATATCTCCGCTGAGGCTTTCGCCGTCTGTTATCAGTATCAAAGCCTTTGTCTTTGCCTTGCTGGTTTTAAAAGCCTTGATGGAGTCGTATATGGCTTCGGCGATAGCAGTGCCGGGGGAGGGAATCGCGCCCACATTTATGGTGTCGAGGATCATTCTTACAGCCCCCATGTCGAGCGTCAGGGGACATTCGATGAAACTGTCCCCGGCGAAAGCGATAAGGCCAATCCGGTTTCCGGCCAAAGAAGAAACCAGTCTTATCGTCTCGTTTCGAGCGCGCTCTATCCTGCTCGGTTTCACATCGCGGGCCGACATACTTTTGGAAGTGTCCAGCGCGATTATCAGGTCGATCCCCGCCCGTTTTACACGCATCGGTTTCACGCCGTACTGGGGCCTCGATAGCGCGATGAGTATGAGAGCGGCGCTAAGCGTTAAAACCACGATCCGGATACTGCGCCGGGTGTCGAGCCCGCCCGGAATAAGCTTCGGCGATATCCGCGCCGACACAAAACGGCCAAAAACCTCCGATCCTTTTTTAACGCCCCACCACGAGACGATACCCAGCAGGGGGAGAGCCATCAAGGCGTAAAGCCAGGCAGGGTCGTGAAGCCTCACGGTACGCTCCTCCATTTCGTGACTGGTAAAGCAAGCTCCAT
>DRJW01000154.1 GCA_011052055.1 Nitrospirota bacterium | reverse complement strand
GCTTGAAGGCCCGTCACCTGCGCGCCGCCCATGGCAAGACGCTTAATCTTGATCACAGGCGCAAGAACAGGCCCGCTATGAGTCTGAAACCATGCTTTCCTCATGTTTTCATAATCGTATCCCAACGCCCTGGCGAGCTTGGTTGTGATGGTAACCAATTCCGACCCTGTATCTATCAGCACGTTGCGTTTAACCGACCCGTTGAACACCGCAGGCGCGATCATTGCGTTATCGTTCAAGCTAAAATTGATCCGCGCCTCTCCTTCAACCGTAGCAAAAACTGGCTTTCTTCTCTTTCCAGCGGAGCTTATCTCTATCCTTTTTATTTTCTTTACGTTTTTTAAGTATTGCCCCGGAACAGATTTCAAAGAGTTGGAGATATGCACGGAGCCTTTCAAACCAGTCCATCTGTATACGAATGAATCGTCCGCCTCCTCCCCCGCCGCCCCCGCCACTGCGCGCAACCCGGCAAACCACAGAACGGCTAGAGTAATAAAAACAAAGCGCATCAATCAGCTACGATAAACGACGTTTTAAACCCCTGCTCTACTGCGGCGGCCAGAGCCCTGTCCGCAAGCCCCATCTCGGCATACGGGCCTATCTGCACCCGTATAAAGGACTTCTCGCCGTCACTGCCCGGTGTGGGCTTTAGCCGTATCCTGTCTCTGGGGAATAGCAGACGGTCGCGCAGACGCTCGGCGTTTTCGCTTAACCCGAAAGCCCCGACCTGTACCCAGAACCGTCCGTGAGAAAAATCGGGCGCAGGCCCCGCGATCACCGGCGGAGCGTTCCTTTTTCCCGGCCTTCCTCTGGCAAGGGCCACCACTCGCACTTTCGCCGTTCCCCTGTTCGCCATCCCCAGTCTTTGAGCGGCGGCGTAAGACAGGTCGATGATTCTGTTGGCGACGAACGGCCCCCGGTCATTGATTCTTACCACGATTTTTTTTCCGGTATCAAGGCGCGTCACTTCCACCATCGTCTGCAAGGGCAAGGTTTTATGAGCGGCGGTGACGGCGCGCATGTTGTAAATCTCACCGCTCGCCGTCCGCCTGCCGTGGAATTTTTTACCGTACCATGAGGCTGTTCCAGTCTTCCGGTATCCGTAAGCGTCTTTTAGAGGGTAGTAGGTGACGCCCATTATCGTGTAGGGCCGGACGCTTTTGAGCATGCCGGGGCGGGACGGAGCCCTGCTTGCCAGCTGGCCGGGCCGTTGTTTGGAAATGCGCTCTTTCGACGCGCATGAGGCGTCTGCCAAAAGAGAAGCCAGGCAGAAAAACATGATGAGCGGATATGATATAAACTGCCGCCGGTTATGTGTCATAATAGTAGCAATCTTCTCAGAATAATGAATAAGCCACAAACAAAAATCTGCTTTAGCTCGGCAAGACAGACGATAGACTGTCACCGGGTAATAATGAAACTCGATCCGGTCAATATCTCGTATGTTACGCTTATTTTCGAAGCCTACGATTTCATAGGCGTCCCCCGCACCATCGACCGGAAGAACGGGATACTCGAAGCCCTGGTCGCGCCCGATTTCGCCGAAGACGCGCGCGCGCTGGTCGAAGCCCTGAAAAGTGAAATAGGCCGTATGGAAATCATTACCATGTAGAGCAAGCCTCTATAGAAACCATCCGGTCTGAATTTGTCCGATCAACTGGCTCCTGCGCCTTTGCCTGTAAACCTTTTCGCCTCTATCCCGTACTGCTTGATTTTCTCCTGAAGGTTTTTTCTGGCAAGCTCGATCGCTTCGGCGGTTCTGGAGATATTCCCGTTATGACGGGAAAGAGCTTTTTCTATATATCTTCTCTCCCATGCGCTTTTTGCGGCGCGCAACGGGACGATCTCCTCCGGCTCCACCTCAGGTATCTGGCTGGTGATTTGGGCGGGCCGGATATTTTCAGGCAGATCGGATATCTCTATGGTCTGGCTTGTAGATAGCACAACCGCTCTTTCGATGACGTTTTGTAATTCCCTGATGT
>DRJW01000153.1 GCA_011052055.1 Nitrospirota bacterium | reverse complement strand
TCCTCCTACGAACCCACTTGTCTATGTGGGTTCTCATCCCACCACATATTTTCATCCACACGATTCCTCCAGAATCGTATAAATGAAAATGGCGGAGAGGGTGGGATTACTAAAGCCCTTCAGGCTTTCAGCCTTTCGGGTGGCATTGCGCCGCAATACCATGCGTCGGAGTCCAATTTTGAAATGGACTTCTCCTACGAACCCACTTGTCTATGTGGGTTCTCATCCCACCACATATTTTCATCCACACGATTCCTTCGGAACCGTATAAATGAAAATGGCGGAGAGGGTGGGATTCGAACCCACGGTACGGTTGCCCGCACACTGGTTTTCGAGACCAGCTCCTTCAACCAACTCGGACACCTCTCCTCGTTTTTTTGCTGACTGGTGATTTTACCAGACCGCCACAGCCATCAGGAAAAAATAGTGGCCACTCGCCGTTGTCGACGCCCTTACGGCTTTTAAAATAGGCCGATTTGGGGCATACTGAAAAATTAGGATATTTTTCGTTAGACGTTGCATGAATACCAATACAGATATCATATCAAAGCCCTGGATCGTCTATGTCGCCGTTCCTGTGGCCATCTTCATCTTCCCCCACATCTTTCTTGTCACCGGGGGATACGAGGCCTGGATCATGCCAGACCCGCGAGAGGACGGATATGTGGAGAACGCTTCGGCGCTCTTTTTTCTGTTCACGGGGATTTACGCTTTTTATCTCGCCAGGTCGAATATAGGCGGACAGACGATACTTTTCCGGGCGGCTATGGTTTTTTTCGGCCTTACCGCCGTATGGGTCTGCCTTGAGGAGATAAGCTACGGTCAGCATTTCATAGGATACAGCACGCCAGACTGGTTTCTTGCGCATAACAAGAACCGGGAGTTTAACTTCCACAACCTGGATAAAGACGCGCCGTCGTACGCGCTTAAAACAGCGGGTTATATCCTTGCCGCCACCGTCGGGATCGTCGCGCCACTTGTCGTCCGGTTTACGAAAATCGGTAACTCGCTTCCCGTCATCATCCGCCACTTCATCCCAACATGCTGGATGATCCCCCCCAGTCTGCTCCATCTTTTCGCCAACCTCCCCAAAAACATAATCAAAATCTTCCCCGGCGGACAGGAGTTTGTCGAGTCGAGCCACTATTTCAGCGAATCGGGGGAATACGAGGAATATATGCTGGGTGTCTGGGTTTTCCTTTATGTAGTGTCGATACATGCCGCGATACGCAAGCGATCGGCGATCAGCCAGAAGCGGGGGGTATGACGGAAGCGTCGGCGAAAAACAAGCGTCGAAAACTGGAGTCAGCTTTAAAAGAGCTGGGGTCTGTGGTTATAGCCTTTTCCGGCGGAGTGGACAGCGCTTTTCTTACGAAAGTGGCGGCCGATACCCTCTCATCAAACGGCGGCAGGGCGCTGGCGGTCACGGCAAAGTCTGGTTCTTTGCCAAAGCGGGAGCTTGACGAAGCAATTGAGCTGGCCCGTCTGATCGGGATAAAGCACAGGGTGATCGAATCGGACGAAATGAGCGTCGAGGGTTATGTCTCCAATCCGCCCGATAGATGCTACTACTGCAAGAGCGAGCTTTTCGGCAAACTGACCGCCATAGCGAACGATGAGGGGTTTAACGCTGTCCTCGACGGCGCCAACGCGGACGATATGGCCGGCCACAGGCCGGGATCGAAGGCGGCGGATGAGATGAAAGTAAGAAGTTTACTGCGAGAGGCCGGGCTGACCAAAAAAGAGATAAGGGTGTTGTCCAGGGGCCTGGGCCTGCCCACCTGGGACAAACCGGCCTTTGCGTGTCTGGCCTCCCGGTTTCCATATGGTGAAGCTATAACAGACGATAAGCTTGCGATGGTGGAGCGGTCCGAGCAGATCCTAGCGGAGCAAGGTTTTACGCAGTTTCGAGTCCGGTATCATGGAGATGTGGCGAGAATAGAGTTAAATCAAGCTGAAATTTCAAAGGCCGTAAAGCCTGAAGTAGCGGAGCAGATAAATACCGCCTTTACCCGGATCGGTTTCAAATACGTTGCCGTCGATATTATCGGCTACAGAACCGGGAGCATGAACGAGGGATTGTGACAGACAGAAAATTATTATGGAGGCGCGAATGAGATCATTTGTATTGGCTGTTTTTCTGATGGTAATTACCGCCTCGACCTCTCCGGCCAGCGAAGTGAGTGTGGAAAAAGCCCACTTTAACTTGCAACGGGAGGGGATATGGAAAGTCAGCGTCACACTGCGCCACGCCGACGAAGGATGGAAACATTACGCGGATGAATGGCGGGTGGTAAACGCAGGTAACAAGAAAGTCCTGGGCTCAAGAATACTTATGCATCCTCATGTAAACGAACAGCCGTTTACGAGAAGCCTTGCGAACGTGCCGATTCCCGCTAATGTAAGGCATGTCTATATCGAAGCGCATGATAAAGCTGGCGGGTGGAGCCATGATAAATTAAAAGTGGATATGTCGGTGAAGAAAGGCAAGCGTTACGAGATAAATCGCTGACTACTTGCCAGGAGCCGGTGGAGAGTGATTTACGGAAAAGTTTTTTTACATTCCCCAGCGCCAGTAGGCGATTGTAAGCAAAACCGCGAAGACCAGCCCAAGGTTTGTGTAGGCGATCAGATAGAAAAGTTTCTGGGCGGGTGTCCTGGGCGGCTCGCGGGTTTCGTCATATTCTCCCACACGCCAAAACTCCTCCAGTTTATCCTCTCCGTGAGGCGCGCCGCTCATGGCGCCGGTCAACTCCTTCCCCGCAGGATGACGAAAATGGAGTCCCTTCCTCCAGCGCGCAGAGGAGGAGAGGTCGTAGACTGATCCTTTATAGGCCACATACGCAGGCCGTCCGTCCACACCGTCAAAATTCGCCAGGGTTTTAGGGTCGAACACACCATCTTCGGGCGCAACGGCCTCCCTTTTCGGCGCGCGCAGTTTCGGCCCCACGAACAACACGGCGACCGCCGCAAGGGAGATCATCGTAAGATAAAGACCGATTTTCACTGACAGGACAATGCCCCAATCGCTGTTGGTAAGCAGATCGAACCCTCTTATCTTCGATATGGTCATGGCAAGGCCGGTTGCCCCGACGGTCAGCATGGATACCACTCCGATGGCGACTTCCGTCCTCGGCAGACCCTTGACCGCATAGGCCGGGCGCAAGACGATGTGAACGTGGAGTATGGTGCCGAACCACATGAATCCGGCGAAGATATGCAGAAAGCCGATGATCGACCGTAATCGTTTGCCGATGGGGATGATGACGCGGTATCCTCCTTGCGGCGGCCAGACATATCCCGACGCCGAGTAGGTTAGCCCCATATCCAGCAACTTACCGCCATCTTCTGTTTCGTGGCAGGTTTTGCAACCCTGGCGTGTTTTCTCTGCGTATTCCGGCCTGGCGCCGGCGGGCGATGAGGTCATTATGACAATGAGCAGAAGTAGAAATAAAACCGGTTTCACATCTTCCTCTATCGATATGGTGTATAGCGATACGTTCAGGAGCCGGGCGTTAACAGGCCAGCATTTTCCAGGTGGGCCTGAATATCGGCTGAAGGGAGCCTTCGGAAATTCCCGCTGTCATTTGACCACTTCGGTATTACCGGATTGATACTCTTCCTTAAGTTTTTTGGCTTCAGCAAACTCAGGATCGATCAAAAGCGCCTTGTTTAGCGCCTTCAAGGCTTTTTGTTTCTGACCAGACTCGGCCAGGGCTCGCGCAAGATTATAGTAGAGTCCCTCGTCTTTAGGCGCAATGGCCAAAGCTTTGACGTAAAGATCGATGGCGTCCGTATGTTTATTTTGTTTTCTTAACGCTATCGCCATGCGGTTATAGAGATGGATGCTGTCTGGTTGTATATCGATAGCCTCTTTGAATATCTCCTCCGCCTTGCCGTCCAACCCGCTATCGAGATAGGCGTTGCCTATTTGCGTCCTGACTTCCATATTGTCCGGCTCTTTCTCAACGGCTCTGATAAAAGCAGAGTTGGCCTTTTCAACCTTTTCGTCGTTCAGATAAGCCTTGCCCAGCCCCACATGGTCATCAGCCGTAGAGTTTTCCATCGTGGCTTTAGCCTCAAGGGCGGTCAGACGGTTTCTCTCGTCTCTTTTTTTCTTTGCCTTTTCAAGGTACGAGCGAGCTTCTGGATGTTTATGATCTTTATCTACGGCGTTCTTGAATGAGGCTATCGCCTGATCCAGAAGGCCCGTTTGCTGATAGCAACGCGCCAGCATAAAATAATAATCTGGCAGAGGGTGAGACTCTACCGCCTTGAAATACAATTTCAGGGCCTCGTCATAATGTTCCTCGTCAAACAATTTTCTGGCTTCACCGGCAAGCTCGGCAGCCGCGTTAACAAGGTCTTCGGGCGATAAGCCGAAAAGCTCGAAAAGTTTCTCTTTTAATTGCTCAGCGGTAAACGGCCTTTGGAGAGTGTTTGTCACACCGTCTTTGGCAAGCTCAGTCATTTCCCTTCTGTTCAGTTTCGCGGTTGTCATAATGAATTTTATCTTCGCAAGGCTCGGATCCGCTTTCACTGAATTGAGAATCTGAAGCCCTGAATATTTCGGCAGGCTTAAATTGGCTATGATGACGCCCGGCTTATATTTTTTAATCGTGGTAAGCGCCTGAAGACCGTTGGACACCTCCGTAAAAGAATTAAACCCGAACTCTCTTAACTGCTCGCGCATGTTCATTATTTCCGTAAGATTATCCGCAAGAAGGATTCTGGTTTCCTTGATATCGTGAACCATAAAAGACAAGCTCCCCCTCTGTTTTATGGGCTCAAAAAGCCCATATAATTCACCCCCGGCGGCGCCGATGTAGATACCGCCCCCATTCATATCTGAAAGTTTATACAGGGTTACAACTTGCGCTGGCGGCCCGGTTAAAATCGGGCTGGCGACTGTTTAACTTTCAGAAAGAACAGCCATGACTGAATCGTATCAGATCGCGCAGAAAACCGACACAAGGAAGATTGCAGGGCGCTTCCAGGCGGCGGATAGCCACGCGCGCCCACGGTTCCGCTTATCGATAAGATCGAAGAATACCTGTCGCCCGGTGAATATGACGGCTATATCCTGTAGCGCGGCCTAGAAATTGACAGCGTCGAGGATACCCTTCATATCGTTTTCCATTTTTCCCGCCGCCTTCATCATCTTTTTGGAGCCGAAAAGCCGCGCCACGGCAGTCGGCTTTAAATACGATACAAAGACATCCTTTCCGTCCAGCCGCTCGTACACAGCGAATTTTTGCGGCATGAACACACCGGCGCGAAGATCAGCGGAGATCATCTCGTTGCAGATGAACAGATTGCAAAACTCGATAACTTTGTAATTTTCAAAGCCGATCTCAAGGTCGCTGACAAGGTTTCTCCGCATTTTAATATTGTCAACGTTGATGATCTTGACAATGCGGTAGTTTTTTAACTGGATCTCTTTTGCAATATCCTCCATAAAGTCTTCGAACGATTCGCTTTCGAACTTTGCCGTGACGATATCGTTATCTGCGTTCATGACTTTAGGGAACCTCTAAAAAGCGCTTTCGTGGCGAAATCGAGCGAAAAGTCGTCAGGCGAGACTGCGAGACAAAATAGCCGCAAGCGTAGTAATAACTACTCTGA
>DRJW01000152.1 GCA_011052055.1 Nitrospirota bacterium | reverse complement strand
GCCGCCAGTGTCGAAGACGCTTGTATCGCCGATACTCTCTTTTCTCATCGCTCATATCTGAGCCTAACGACAGATGAATGTCAATCAGAACAAAGAGAAAGGCGCCGCTAAAACAGGCTCTTATTATTTCTAGCTATTGACGCCTGCATTAATAACGTCCTGATTTTTATGTTTTTTATTAACTTGAAAAAAATATTTAGCCCCATCGGGGCGGTGAAATGTAGCCCCGGAGTTAAGTCCGAGGATGGCGAATAGATATGTGGTTCCGAGCCCTGTAAGGGCGATAGAAAGCCTCTTTCGCCCCGTCGGGGCTGATTGCTGGTTCGCAATATTCCTCCTGGGGTTTACACCCCAGGCTATTGTCTATTGTCCCTCCGGGACTTATGTTCCTCCGAGACTTATGTTTCTCCGGGACTTATGGAAGCGGGCATTACTTTTACACAGATCAATTGTGCGGGCATAAATGACAAAGGGCTTCGCACATTATGCGAAGCCCACAACGAAACCCCAGACAGCTTGTCATTGCCACAGTCTGGGGTTTGCTACCTTCCGGCAGTCTCACAAGCCCGATTTATCGGGAACAATATTATTATATTGAGAACCCAAGAGCATTAGCAATACATTTCTGTATTTTTTGGAAGTCGTCCTCAAGTATTTTTTTAGAGACGTATTTTCTTTTCCCTTTTTCATCCTTCCCAATAAGAACCCTATCTAACCTGGACAAACTTACTGTATTAATAATATCGCATTTCGCCCATGTTTCTTTTGCCGCAAACTTGCCAGGTAAGGAATCTGGACTAAGCATATGATGATATTTTTCGACTGGGTTTGGCCTTGTAGCGCTGAGTGGCGTTACGATACACAATTGGGCGCCTCTGCGTGGTTTTGGAGAGATCACCACAACTGGGCGGATTTTTACCATTTCCGGGGGCTGAAAACCAGTGTTGAAATCACACATCAACACCATTCTTTGAGAAGGATGAAAAGATAGCGCCATATGTCCCCAGAGAAAATGGAAACGTAATTATAATCCACTTGTAAATATTTTCAAACTGACCCCCTCCGTTATTATACAGATTGTATAATAACGCTCCAAAGATGTATCATCTACTATTCACTCTATAATCAGTGGTTTTAACCATTCCGTAAAGCAGAATGAAAGTAGATTTTTTCCGGCACAACATAACGGCGTCTGATCGAAAGGCGCTCGACAGGACACTGCGCGGGCTTTTCATCACCACGGGCGGCGAAGTAAACAGGTTCGAGGAGCGGTTCGCACAATATCTGAAAGTTCCCTATGTGGTGGGGGTCACCAGCGCCACCGCAGGGCTTCATCTTGCGCTTGAGGCGCTTGGCGTCGGCAGGGGGGACGAGGTGATAACCACGCCGATGACTTTTATCGCGACAGCCAACGCCATTCTCCACGCGGGGGCCACCCCGAAATTCGTGGATGTGGAGCCGGACACGGGAAACATAGACCACCGCCTTATCGAGGCGGCTATAACGAAAAAAACAAAAGCCATTTTGCCTGTCCACCTCTATGGCCAGCTATGCGACATGAGGGCAATATCGAAAATCGCCAGAAAATATAAGTTAAAAGTCGTAGAAGACGCGGCCCACGCCGTCGAGGCGAGGCGGGACGGTGTATGCGTTGGCCAGTTTTCCGACGCGGCGGCCTTTTCTTTTTATGCGACTAAAAACCTTACCTCCGGTGAGGGCGGGGCCATTTCGGTTCAGACGAAAAAACTGAAAACTATATTGAGCCAGAGCAGAACCCACGGCCTGACGAAAGACGCCGCGAGCAAATATCAGAAAAAGTATCAACACCACGATATGAAATTTTGCGGATGGAAATACAATATGTCGAATATCCAGGCCGCCCTGCTTGTGCCGCAGATTAAAAGGATAGAGAAAAACCTGAAGATTCGTAAAAAAGTGTGGGACATTTATTTGGCGGAGTTAGAAGGAGTGGAAAATCTGGGCTTCCCGAAAATCGTTCCCGGAGCGCGCTCTGCCCTCCATCTTTTCACCGCGTGGGTTCCGCCCAGACACAGGGACAAAATACTATGGCGCCTTGAGGAAAAGGGGATAGGCGTTTCCGCCAACTTCCGGCCTATCCACTATATGACTTATTATAAAAAGAATTTTAATCTGAAAAAAGGAATGTTCCCAAACGCCGAGCAAATCGGCGACAGCGTAATCACCCTGCCGCTCTACCCGGCGCTAAAGGAGAGACAGATAAAATACGTTTGCAAATCGTTAAAAGAAATTTTAGAACTATTGTAGGATCGAATATCTATGGATGAGACAGACAAGAGAATATTGAACATTATCCAGACCGGATTTCCCGTCTGCGAACGGCCGTATGAGAAGATAGGCGAGCAAACGGGCCTGACCGAAGATGAGGCGTTCGACCGGGTGAAAGCCATGTTCGACTCTAAAATTATACGAAGAATAGGCGCCAGCTTCGACTCAAGAGGCCTCGGATGGACTTCCACGCTTTGCGCCATGAGCGTGCCGCCGGAGAAGATCGAGGAAGTCGCCGGTATGGTGGCAAAATATCATGGCGTAACCCACAACTATGAGCGAAACCACAACTACAACCTCTGGTTTACCTACATTGCGCCGGATCTCGACGCGATTGATAAGACCCTGAGCGAAATTGAAAGCAAAAGCGGATACAAGGTTCACAACCTGCCGATGCTTAAAAAGTTCAAGATCAAGGTCGATTTCAAGTTCAAGGAGAAAGAGGGGGCGGGCAAATGAAACAAGAGATAACCGCAAAAGATGTGAAAATCATGGCCGAGCTTCAGCGCACCTTGCCGATGACAAAACGTCCCTTTAAATCTATCGCGGAAAAAATCGGGCTGGCGGAAAAAGAGGTTATAGAAAAAACCAGAGAGTATGGGCAAAAGCAATATTACCGGCGCTTCGGCGCCACCCTGCGCCACCAGAAAGCAGGATTCAAAGCCAACGGCATGGGGATATGGGCTGTACCGGCAGAGGAAGACAGGCAGGGCGTCGGCGAGACGCTTTCTGCTTACCATGAAGTGAGCCACGCCTACGAGAGGCCCTCCTTTGAAGACTGGCCGTACCATATCTTCACCATGATCCACGGCGAGTCGGAAGACGAAGTGCGGCGGATCGCAAAAGGAATGTCGGAGCAAGTCGGCATTACCGATTACGACGTGCTCTTTTCAACCCGTGAATTCAAAAAGACCAGCATGCAGTATTTCGACCACTGGCCGCTTGAGGAAAATGATTGAATCTCCCGGCGCGGGGCCGGAGCCAAATAAATAATATCTGGAGCTTTTAAAATGAGCTTAGTTGTCGTTGGAACCATGGCCTACGATTCGGTCAAGACCCCCTTCGGGGAGCGGGACAGGGCGCTGGGAGGGTCGGCCACCTACTTTTCCTTTTCAGCCAGTTTCTTCACCGATGTCAAGCTGGTCGCCGTCATAGGCGACGATTTTTCAGCTGAAGACCTCGATATGCTCACGAGCCGGGGCGTGGACGCAGACGGCGTTGCCAGACTGCCGGGCAAATCGTTTCACTGGAAAGGGGAGTATGGCTATGAGCTTAACGAAGCGAAAACTCTCGACACGCAGTTAAACGTTCTGTCAGAGTTCGATCCGGTTCTGCCTGAAAGCTACAAGGACGCGGAGTATCTGTTCCTCGCCAACATTGATCCTACGCTTCAAAGAAAGGTAATGGATCAGGCGAAAAACGCGAAGCTCGTGGCGTGCGACACCATGAACTTCTGGATCGAAGGAGCGCTAGATGAGCTAAAGAAAACCCTTGAGCGGGTGGACATATTAATCATAAACGACGGAGAGGCCAGAATGCTGGCCAAAACGTCCAATATCGTCAAGGCGGCCAAAGAGATACGGGCGATGGGGCCGTCCACCCTTATCGTCAAACAGGGCGAGTACGGCGCGCTTTTATTTCACGAAGACGATGTTTTCTCCGCCCCGGCGTATCCTATCGAGCAGGTGTTCGACCCTACGGGCGCGGGCGACACTTTCGCCGGAGGGTTCATGGGCCATATCGCCAAGATGAACGAGGAGAAGTTAAATGACAGACTGCTCCGGCAGGCTATCATAATGGGATCGGCGATGGCCTCTTTTACCGTCGAAAAGTTTTCAGTGGACAGGCTTAAAGAGTTGGATCGAAAAGATATCGCCGACCGGTTCCGCCAGTTTAAACAGCTGACGCACTTTGAGGATCTGTCCGATCAAATATGAGCGAGGAGAGAGATAAAGATACTCCCATTGGCGCTTTAATCATGCTCGCGGTGGCTCTGCCCGGCGCGGGACAGCTGGCGCTTGGTCAAAAGAAAAAAGGGATAATCATCATCGTCATATCCGCGCTCCTTTTCGTGTACATCACGGCTCACACATTTATTATCGCAGGCCCGATCACCGGGGCGATGATGGCGGGGATACAGCCTGTGATAGACGAGAGCGTTATCGAGCCTCTCGTTTTCCTACTGAAAATTTTAGCCGTCTCCGTCGCCATATGGGTGTGGGCCATTTTCGACACTATCCAGACTGCCAGGCGGAGAGATTCAAAAAAAGCAAAACGCTTAAACATTTAAAAGCAAAGTGCGAATCATCGGCGGAGACTTTAAGGGAACGGTTTTATACGGGCCTGGCAAAGGCTACGGCATCCGCCCCACTTCCGATAAAGCGCGAGAGGCCTTGTTCGGTATCATCGGGAGCCGTATAGAAGGCGCTTCTTTCGTCGATCTTTACGGGGGAACAGGCGCCGTGGGGTTCGAGGCTTTTTCCAGGGGCGCGTCTTATGTGACGGTGGTGGAAGCTGGCCGTATAGATCTGATCCGTAAAAACGCCGTCAAACTCAAAATCCCGGCCTCCGGGCAATTGCAAGTGATAAAAAACGATGTCTTCAAGGCTTTAAAAGTGATGAAGAAAAGGGGTGACATGTTCGATTTCATTTTTGCCGACCCACCCTGGCATGAAGGACATGAGGCTGAAACGATAAAAAACGCCGCCGGGATTTTGACTGCGGACGGAACTTTTATACTCGAAGCCTATTACAAAACAAAACCGCCTGAGACACCGGAGACGGTTTCCGGTCAAAAACCGGGACTACGCCTTAGACAGAGCAGACGCTACGGCGATACGGTGTTACACTTCTACGAATTCTGATCGTTACGCCTCGGCAGGGCTTTCAGAAAAGGCTCGATAAGATCCATAGGAAGCGGGATGATGGTGTTGGTAGTGCTCTCCGATGACATCTCCCTTATGGTCTGCAGATAGCGGAGCGTCAGGGCCGCCGGACGTTTTTCGATTATCTCGGCCGCTTCGGCCAGTTTCTCCGCCGCCTGGAATTCGCCCAATGCGTTTATCACTTTGGCGCGCCGCTCCCTCTCCGCCTCGGCCTGTTTGGCCATTGCGCGTTGCATATCGGATGGCAGATCGACATGCTTTATCTCAACGTTAGACACCTTGATGCCCCACGGGTCCGTCCGTTTGTCGAGTAGCGATTGAAGCTCGTGATTGATCTTCTCTCTTTCAGATAAAAGCTCGTCAAGCTCCACCTGCCCCAGAATGGCGCGAAGGCTGGTCTGGGAAAGCTGGCCGGTGGCGTAGAAATAATCCTCCACCTGTATGACCGCCTTTTCCGAGTCCACAACCCGGAAGTAGACAACCGCGTTGACCTTCACCGAAACGTTGTCCCTTGTGATGATATCCTGCGTGGGCACGTCGAGGGCGACGAGCCTCAAGGAAATCTTGGTCATCCTGTCGATTATCGGCCAGAGGATTATCAGCCCCGGCCCTTTGACCGACAAGAGCCTGCCGAGCCGGAATACGACCGCTCTTTCATATTCGTTTAAAACCCTCAGCGCGGAGGCGAGCAATACGGCGATAACAATGATGACGGTAACAACACCGGAAAGAGACATGGGACTCTCCTTTAAATTTGTAAAATCCACCTTCATACGAATAGTACACGATTAACGGCGGGAGGGGAGGTAAAAACGGGCAGGAGTTTACAATCTGAAGCGTCAACGGCGCAAACCATTTCAAAACAGTGGAGCGCCTCTTTTTCCAG
>DRJW01000151.1 GCA_011052055.1 Nitrospirota bacterium | reverse complement strand
AGGAGCCAAAGAGCATAAACCTGTTATTTAGTTCAGATTTTCTCTTATACGCCTTGGGGAGTTCTTGTTTTCGAATTTATCAGGTTGGCCGTCGCAACCTTTTAAGGTGGGTGTTATGCCAGGTAGTAAAAAGAAAAAAAACCTGAAACCTCTCGCGAGATCCAGGCAAAAACCCTCCAGGAAAAATAAACAGGTTAAACCCCCCAAACCTTCGAAAAAAACTTCCGAAGAAGCTGAACACGGCGAAGAGAGGTATCGCGCTCTTATAGATAATTCACCCGTTTGCATCCACGAAATCGACATGGATGGTAACCTCATATCTATGAACGCCGCCGGTCTGGCCATGCTCGATGTCGGGGACGAAAGCAAGGTCACCGGCATGGCTTATCTTCAGGCAGTCTGCAAAAAGGACAGGGAGCGGATTGGAAAATTGCTTGACCGCGCGCTTAAAGGGCGTTCGAGCCAATTCAAGCTCACCTCAAGCGGCTCCAAACCCCGTTTGTTCAGCTCATGTTTTATTCCTATCAAGAGTAAGAAGGGCAAGGTTGTCCGGCTTATGGGCGTCACCGAAGATATCACCGAGCGCAAACGAGCGGAAGAGACAATACTAAATCGGGCAAACCAGCAGAAAGTCGTTTCCGAACTTGGCTTTCTCGCTTTAAGTAATATCGAGCTCTCAGAGCTTTTTGATAAAACCGTCAATGTTCTGGCTCAAACTCTGGGTGTCGAATATTGTAAGATTCTTGAATTACTGCCTGACGCAAAAGCTTTGTTACTGCGATCCGGTGTCGGCTGGCGGCGCGCCATAGTCGGACAGACGACAGTGGGAGCGCAGAAAGAATCACATGCCGGTTATACGCTTGTGTCGGATAAACCTGTGATAGTAGATGATTCGCGAACGGAGACCCGTTTTTCCAGCCCGGCCCTGCTTCGCGACCATAATGTGGTAAGCGGTGTAAGTGTCATTATCAAGGGGGAAAATAGGCCTTATGGGGTGCTTGGCGCGCATACTGTCAAACGACAATTGTTTACTCAAGACGACATAAACTTTCTACAATCGATCGCCAATATTTTAGCGATAGCGATAGAGCGTAAGAAGGTGGAGGAAGCGTTGCGGGAGGCCAAGGAAAAAGCGGAGTCTGCGACTAAAGAAAAGGATAAATATATTTCTCTTATCGCTCACAACCTCAAATCGCCATTCACTTCTATAGTTACGCTTTTAGAGCTTTTGTCCAGTGAAAAGGATGATCCGGCCATAGTAAAACACCGTGTGCTTATCGATGCTGTGCGCGACACCTCGGAGTATGCGATGAAAGTCATCGACGATGTTCTGCGCGTGAGCAGGTTTGAATCGGGGAAGATAAAATTAAAACCTGGATTTATGGATGGGAACATCGAGGCGCTCACTGTGATCGCCACCCACGGGCATCTGGCCCGCGAGAAAGGGGTCGGGCTTGTTAATCATACGCCTCGCGACATAAGGCTTTTCGCCGACCATTCTTTGTTCAGGGAGGTATTAAGCAACCTTGCCTACAACGCGATCAAGTTTTGCCGGAAAGGGGATACGATCACTTTTTATGTTCCTTCCGGCGAGCGCTCCACTATCGCCATAAAAGACACAGGCTCCGGTATGGACGAGTGCACGCTCTCAAATATTTTCCGGCATGACGTGAAAACAACCTCCCTGGGAACAGCCGGTGAGAGGGGAACGGGTATAGGGCTTCCGTTCTGCTCTGAGATAATGAAAGCGCACGGCGGAGAGCTGGTGGCCGAGTCTGTTAAGGGCGGGGGAAGCGTCTTCTACGCAAAATTGCCGTATGTAAAACCTACGGCTCTTATTGTCGACGACGACGCTGTGTTTCGCCGCGCGCTGGATGAGCGGCTCGAAAAAATCGATGTGAATGTTATCGAGGCCGAAAACGAAGAAGGAGCTTTTGAGGCTCTCAAAAAAGACTCTCCTCATCTAATCTTGCTCGGCGCGCGCCTTCAAAACGGTGAAGGGTTTGCAATTTTAAAAAGACTCAAAGCAGATAAGGATTACGGAAATATCCCGGTGATAGTCGTCATGGCAGCCGATCAGACCGAAACCCGCGAAAAAGCCATTAGCCTGGGAGCGGACGATTTTATCTCCAAACAGGCAAATCAGGAGGAGTTTGTAGCAATAGTGAGAAAGTTTGTGGCCTGATCGGCATTGTCACAACAAAAAATCCACCGTCCTCGGCGAGAACGGTGGATCCAAAACGCCGCAAAAGCCATAGTTGGCGCCCTGTTATCTATTTTGCCCCTTTAAGCGTTAGCTCATCTTTAGAAGCTTTCATAAAACCGTATTTCGCGTATATGTTCTGGGCGGCGTCAGTGGCCAGGTAGTCAAGAAATGTCATGGCGTTTTTCTGGTTTCGACCCTCTTTTAACGGACCGATCGCGTAACCGACCTTATCTTGCTTATTGTATGGAGCCGGGATGGCGACACCATCGATCTTTCGTCCTTTCGCCTTGCCATGCTTTACTTCGGTTGCCCACACGATACCCACATCGGCTTCTCCGTTTTCGATACGAAGAGGCGTCTCGCGATGGTGCCTGGAAGTGAACCAGGTCTTCCCTTTTACCGCCCAGCAACTTTTACATTTCGCGTCGCCGGTCACTTTTTTGTATATTCCAAGGTCTTTTAGCATTGCAGATCCGTAAAACTTGAATATGCCTTCAGTCAAAGGATTGGGAAGTGACTTCACCAGATCATCACGGCCAAGATCTTTGGGCCCTTTAATTGCTTTTGGATTTCCGGCGGCCACCATTAACTCAAGCTTGTTATGGACATAAATCATGTATTTGTCCATCTTCCCTTTTTTAATAAGCTTCTTCAGGTGGTTCTGGTTTACGCTTGCGAAAATGTCAGGGTTCATCGCCGTTTTCTGACCATCGATCATCCCCTGCTTTAACAACTGGCCTTTAAAGATTTGACCGGGCGGGATCGTCTCAACATACACTGTCTTGATAGATGGGTTTTTGCTCTGGAAATCTTTCATCAGATCTTCTATTACCATGAACTGGTTGCCGGCAAGATACAGTACGAGTTGAGCGGTATACGAGTCGCCTATTTTTCCGTAATCGATCTTTCCGTCAGCGTGAAATGTTCTATAGTCGTGACCAAGCCCGGCGTCCTTGGCCGCGAAAGCGTTTTGGTCGGGCCCGATGAAAGTTAAAATTGTAAATAACATAGATAAAAAGAGACAATATTTTTTCATATTTCCACCCCCAGAATTGTATGTATAGTATGGTTACGAAAGGGAAGCAATTTATATGCCAACTTTAAGTTATTATAAACATTTGTATAATTGTCAGTTATAGATAGCTTGACCTGTCATTAACTATCTCGCTTTGCGAAACTGCGACAAATAGATTTTATTTGGCGAAATTGCGAACTTTTAAATATGGCTTGTTTCAAGGATTGGCCGGGACATTTTCGAAATGGATATATATTCAGGCGGGTTAAAAGCTAAGTCCCCTTGAGAAGGTAACCCTCAATAAATTTGTCGATGTCGCCGTCGAGAACGCGCATGACATCGCCGATCTCTATCCTGGTTCTTAAATCCTTGGCCATCTGGTATGGCTGGAGAACGTATGAGCGTATCTGCGACCCCCACTCTATTCCTTTTTTCTCCCCTCCAATACCCTCGATTTTCTCGCGCTGTTTTTGCTCTTCGAGCGCGTACAGCTTTCCCTTAAGCACCTTCATGGCGCTGGCTTTGTTTTTATGCTGGCTTCGCTCGTTCTGGCAGGCGACGACAACTCCGGTGGGGATATGGGTTATACGTACAGCGGAGTCTGTTACGTTTACGTGCTGGCCCCCTGCGCCGGAGGAGCGGTAGGTGTCGATTTTTAAATCCTCGTCACGTATTTCCACTTCGATATCGTTTGTGATTTCTGGAAGGACCGCAACGGACGAGAAAGAAGTGTGGCGGCGTTTGTTACTGTCGAAAGGGGAGATGCGAACAAGCCTGTGCACACCTGTCTCCGCCTTCAAGTATCCGTAAGCGTACTCTCCGGTCGCAATTAAAGTGACAGATTTTACGCCCGCCTCCTCCCCCGGCAGAAGATCGATGATCTGGGTTTTGTATCCTTTGCGCTCGCACCATCGAAGGTACATTCTCATGAGCATTTCAGCCCAGTCTTGCGATTCTGTGCCGCCGGCGCCCGGGTGAATCTCTACAATGGCGTTGCTCTGGTCGTGCTCCCCGGAGAGCATTGCCGCAAGCTCTATACCTTCTATTTTGGCGGCCAGAGCGTTGAGCTCCTCCCCTGTCTCCGTTTCAAGCCGACCGTCGGGCTCGTCATCGAGCAGGACTGCGATCTCCTCAATATCGTTGAATGTTTTTTCAAGGGATTCAAAATCGCCTATGACTTTAGAGACAAAAGCTCTTCTTTTTAGCGTTGGATGGGTGGCTTCGGGATTGTCCCAGAACCCGGGCGCGGAAACCTGTTTTTCCAGTTCGGTCAGCTCTTCGATTTTCGAACTGAGGTCAAAGATGGCCTCGGAGGCGGTCGAGCCTGGATCTGGTCAGCTCAAGAAGTGATCTGAATTCTTCTTTCATTTCTTCTTTTTTGGTTTGCTTTTAGAGGTAGCGCTCTTTTTTGTGGCCGGTCTGGCCGCCTTGAGCTCTTTGTCGTTGTCACGGCTTTTTATTTTGGCGGCCATAGCCTTTTTAACATCATCGTTTGCTTTTATAAGGTCTGTCACGTTTTGCCTGATTAAGTTAGTCATCGACTCTTTAATGAGGACAACGACAAGTTTGCCGCCGGCAGTGACGATACCCGGCACATCGGGGAGAGGGATGTTTTCTTCCTTATGGCGTCTGAGACGTTTTTCCACTTCCGCATAAGTATAAAGCTCATCTTCTGAGTAGCGGTAAGTAAGCTTTACGTAATCGCGCTCTTTTACTTCCAGGTCGGCTGTGTTGTGAACAATATTCTCCATCTTGGGATTAACCGGTTTTTTTTCAGATCTGTTTACGATTTTCAGGACTTCTTTGAAATATTTTTCTGTTGTTATTTTTTTTGGAAGCGCTTCTTGAGGAATCTTGGAGCTGATTTCGTAAACAAAATCCCCAGAATCAACATGGCACGAACCGATCTCGTATGTTATCCCCTTTATTAAAAACCGGTTTTTCTTTTTAGGAACATGTTTTTCAACGAATTCCCGGCGAGCTTCCTCGACGCCAAGATTGGCGTAATGAAGGAAAATATGATCTTTAAGATCGCCCATGTCGCTCTTGTTATAACAATATTTATGGGACTGTACGACGCAAACGCTCTAACAGCCTGTTTTTTTATGCTCTTCGGATTCAAGCATAACAAAAACAGTAACCGCCGGTCAATCAGAATCGTACTTTGCAGTCGCAAAACAAGACCGCTTTGTCGTATTGTGATCTAAAAATAGGGCATCTCCAGAAAAAACAACGGCCTCGAGGAGGAGCGCCCGAGGCCGTCTGTCAAAAGCTATCCGGCTATTTTCCGAAAGCCGCTGTAACTGGTGGGGTTACAACTAAACCGTGAAGGTCGCTAATCACAAGGTTGAGGAGGTTTTTACAACCTTCCTGGTTTACCTCATATACCAGCATAAAGTATGCCATTGCCTTCAGATGGCGTAACCCGTATAAATACATATATATATCTTCACAAGAATTTTCCAGCCGGACAAATAAATTAGTAAAACAACCCTGAATTCAGATCCCGTCCAGCAGATATTAGTCTAAACTCAATAATATTAACATATTACAGTAGCGCTACGTAAACGTAGCGTAAAATCAGGGTGAGGTAATTAAGTGGCGCCTAAAACATGA
Organism: Nitrospirota bacterium; assembly: GCA_011052055.1. Lineage (GTDB taxonomy): Bacteria > Nitrospinota_A > UBA7883 > UBA7883 > UBA7883 > DRJW01. The sequence goes on along the minus strand of DRJW01000151.1, from coordinate 420 downwards.
TTTGTCATGATTTGTATGGAAAATCAGAAAATCGAAATGAAAACCGGAAAACAGATATGTGGAAATCAGTGAAAAATCATTTCTCTTCACACTTCTTATCTGAAAATATTTCGCTCGTTCTCGGCATGAAAGTAATTGTTGAAGGCGTTCGTGTGATAAAATCACGCCTCGTTTCGTTTGGCGAAGCCCAGGTTATCGGGCGCACACGCTTTTTGGAATTGCCGAACATTACCAAAGGCCGGCGTAGCTCAGTGGTAGAGCAGCTGATTCGTAATCAGCAGGCCGTCGGTTCAACCCCGACCGCCGGCTCCATTTCTTTAGGGGACCTCTAAAAATTCATTTCTGCTACAATCGGCTGTAAAAGGCGCCATGCTTCGTTGACGAGTCAAAATCGTCCTCAGAGTAGTTATTACTACGCTT
>DRJW01000150.1 GCA_011052055.1 Nitrospirota bacterium | reverse complement strand
TGTTTAAAGTCTTTATTGTTAGACGTATCTAAATACTAAATTATGAGAAGCTAGTAGTTGTATTATACATAAAAAGGGGAGTAAATACTAGATTAGTAGGAGCTAGTAGTAAATTAGTAGTTAAGATGTAACATATTGTTTATTTATTGATTATATTTCATGGTTGCAAGGAGGAATATAAAAAAGCAACGGAATAATTCGGATAACCCACGCATGTCATTCCGGCCTTGAGCCGGAATCTCGGAGACCCCGTATCGAGTCCGGGGTGACAATAACAGGAGGAGCGTGGAAAGTCAGGCTTTAGCTTTTTCTATCTTCTTCGGTTCATATATGCAATACGGCTCTTCTGCCATGTAGTCGCCTTTGGTTTCGAAAAAGGCGCGGGCCCTGCATCCTTCGCATACTTTTTTATACTCGCACACGCCGCATTTCCCGCCCAGCTTGTCTTGATCGCGCAGGTTGGCGAAGACTTTTGAGTTGTTCCATACATCGGCGAACTCCTGCTTTAGCACATGCCCCGCCTCCACCGGCAGGTAGCCGCATGGGAAGACCTCGCCTTTATGCGAGATAAAACAGATTGACTGGCCCGCCAGGCATCCTTTGGTCATCGCCGCCATCCCGTGAGATTTTACCGAGATGGAAACCCCGTCGGCTTTGGCGCGCTGGCGCATTATCCTGAAATAGTGGGGGGCGCAAGTGGCCTTTGTCTGTATCTTCCCCTCCTGCGATATGTCGTAAAACCAGTTTAATACCTCTTCGTATTTGTTCGCGTCGAGCATGGCGTCTTCGGCGATCTGCACGCCGCACCCGACCGGCACCAGCATGAAAATATGGAGAGCCTCCACGCCAAGCGCGATGGCGTTTTCGTAAAGCTTTTCCACTTCATGCACGTTATGCTTTGCGATGGTGGAGTTTATCTGCGTCTCCATCCCCACCGCCTGCAGGTTTTTGATCCCCTGCACGGCCAGATCGTACGAGCCGGGGAGTTTGCGGAACTTATCGTGGGTTTCCGGCGTGGCGCCATCCAGCGAAATGGCGACGCGCTGGACTTTAGAGTCGGCGATTTTCCGGGCCACCTCCGGGGTGACCAGCGTGCCGTTTGTCGCTAATGCTACCGTGAGGCCCACAGAGTCGGCGTATTCGGCGATTTCATATATATCGGGCCGGAACAGAGGCTCGCCGCCGGACAAAACGAGGATGCATTTACCGGCTTTGACAAGGCCGTCGATCATTTTTTTTGACTGTTCGGTGGTAAGGTCGTTTTTCATCAGCTCGCGGGCTACGTCGAGCCTACGGCAATGGACGCATTCGAGGTTGCACCCGGCGGTGGTCTCCCAGAAAACCAGCCGGAGCTGGTTTTCCTTGTTCATCATAAACTTGCTGGCGCCGCCGTCGCCCCCGCCGCCGTCGTTTTCTTTTATCGACTTATAGACATCCTTGATCGTGCCGTCGCCATCATCGGAAGCTGTCATAAATTAGCGCTACACCGCCGACGATTTTTCGAGGAGATGCTCCGGTACCGGGAAATCCTCGCCTTTGGCTTTAAGCTCGTCCCTGTCCGCCCGGCTGATCCCGCACTCCTCGTCCGTAAGGTAGCAGGCAGGATCGGGCGCGGTAGCGTCGCCGTACACCAGGTCGGCCCGGACGCGAAGAGCGCCGCCGCACATCATCAGGAATTTACATTTCGTGCATTTGCCTTTGAGATGATCGAGCCGGTTTTTTAAAATGTTCATAACCGGATCGGATTCGTCCAGCCAGATTTCAGAAAACCGTCGCTCGCGCACGTTGCCCAAAGTGTGATGCATCCAGAACTGGTCGGCGTGGACGTTGCCCAGAAAGTCGATATCGCCGAAAGAGACACCGGAGGAGTAGCGCCCGCCGCCGTTCCATTCCAGCATTTCTTTCACCTTTTGCGCCTTCGCCTCGTTTTTCTCCAGCAGTTTAAGATACATGTAAGGCCCGTCCACATGGTTGTCCACGGTCAGGATATCTTTGCTCAGCCCGCGTTTATGTAAATCCTCGGTTCGATCCATGATTATGTCCATGGCGTTGCGGGTCTCTTCATGGGTCAGGTCTTCGCCGGAGATGTTTTCCGCCCTGCCGGAATAGACCAGGTGGTAAAAGCAGGCGCGTTGTATATTTTCCCTCTCGATAAAATCGAAAATAGAGTGGAGGTTTTCAAAATTATGGCGGGTCAACGTCATCCGTAGGCCGACTCTCTGATCGACCGCTACGCAGTTTTTAAACCCGCGCATCGCCTTTTTAAAAGCCCCTTCCTTGCCCCGGAACCTGTCGTTCACCTCGCCGATCCCGTCGAGGCTGATGCCGACATAGGTGAAACCAAGCTCTTTTATTCTACGCGCCGTCTTCTCGTCGATAAGAACGCCGTTGGTCGATAATGTGAGGCGAAGCCCCACCTTTTTGGCGTGACCGGCAAGCTCCCATATATCTTTTCGAACCAGAGGCTCGCCGCCCGAAAAAAGCAGGGCCGGGATTTTGAACTCTTTTAGATCGGTGATAAGGTTTTTCCCCTCATCGGTCGTAAGCTCGCCTTCATACGCCTTCTCTTCCGAGTCGGAGTAGCAGTGGACGCATTTAAGGTTGCAGGTGCGTGTTATGTTCCACGCGGTAACCGGCCTGCGCTCAGACGCCGATTTGGGCACGGCGTGCGCGTTGGGGCGCGCCTTCATTCCGCGCGACTGTTTGCCGTAGCGAATGGCGTCGCCTTCGTTTTCTGTGTCGCAATAAAGCGCTGAAATACCTATCATTCAAGCCTGCCTTTTTATGAATTTGATAAAGAAAGGCCGCGAGCGGATTCCGACCACACTACACGACCACAATACCATCCGGCGCCGAGCTTTAGCAAGCGCAACCTGGCCCGTCGGCGCGTATCAACCTTTGAAAAATGGAGTCAACCCTTATGGCGGTTACTGTCTTCGCCGGAACTTGTACGGAGACGAATAATTTTCGATTCCCCAAATACCGGTTTTACCGCTTTTGGCCATCTTCTCGGCTTCGTTAAACTTCGAGACGTACTGCTGGTTGTATTGTTTCGGCCTGAGCCGCACCGGGTTGTAGATTTCAGCCATTCCTTTTCGCACCATCTCCAGATTGACATTGAGCTTGTCCAGGAAAACTATCCCCTCGATTCTCTTAAACCTGTCCACTCCCAGCGATTCGATAATGACCTCTTTGTTGTTTATGATCCTGGTCAAAGTTTTCATAGACTCACGGTGCAAAGGCTGGGTTTCGCCCGTTTTCGGGTCCATATCCGGCGCATCGATATAGGCGAGCTGGACTCTCACATTTTCGCCCTGATCGTTTTTGATTTCGATTGTGTCGCCGTCAAGAATTCTTATGACTTTACCCCAGACCAGGTTGTCCATATACTGCCGTTTCGCAATAACGGCGCTCGCTCCGATCACAAGATACGAAACTGTAACGAAAAGAATTAAGCTGTTTTTTAACAAATCGCCCTTCTAAATCTAGATAGTGTCGTCACTAGCTGGAAATCGGAATTTTCTGTCACGGATTACTTAAATATTGCTGATGAATTATATATTCTTTAATTATTGTTTGTATATAATTATGTGAGAGGTTTGTCTTGTTAACTATCTGGCGCGCTTTTGAGATGGCAATTGAGTAAATTGGAGAACATATTCAAACTGGTCGGCAGGCTTGCCATATCAGCGATATTTATTTTTGCGGCTGTGGGAAAGGTCATGAATCCGTCCGGCGCCATGAGTTATATTCAGTCTGCGGGAATTCCGGTTCCCGCAGGGCTGGCCTACGCTGTCGCCGTCGCGGTGGAGGTTATTTGCGGGACGCTTCTTATTATCGGATGGCGGACCAGGCTTTCAGCTTTCGTTCTTTTCCTGTTTCTTGTCCCGGCCACCTACTTTTTCCATTTCGACCCGTCCAGCAGGATCCAGACTGTCATGGCGCTAAAAAATATCGCCATTGCCGGAGGACTCTTTTTTATAATGGCCGCCGGGCCGGGAAGGTTCAGCCTGGATAAAGGCTAAAAACCTGCTAAGAGCCGGACTTGTCAATATCTTTGATATGAGCCAGTTGTTTTTTCGATTCCATATCTACGAGACGGTAAAAACAGCTTAATCTCGAATCCCCGGATTCGGGGTCTTTTGTGTGGCAGGCGCCCTTTCCCTGCGGCTCGACCACGTATACCAGCGCGTCCTGATCGCAATCGACGAATATCTTTTTGATTTTCAGGTAATCGCCCGACGTTTTTCCCTTTGTCCAGAGTTCGTTTCGCGATGTAGACCAGAATGTGGCCATCCCCGATTCCAGGGTCTCGGCCAGCGCCTCCTGGTTTACATACGCAAGCATCAATATCAGGCCATTCCGCATATCCTGCACGACAGCAGGTATCAGCCCGCCCCGTTTTTCAAAATCTATGTTCAGGGCGCTTCCCTCTTCGATATTTTTTTTATCCATCAGTTTTTTACGCCCCCCGGAATTCGCCCGGTTATTTATCGCTCCCCCGCTTTTTATTTATCATATCCTGGGAGAATATTTTCGGCGCAGGCAAAGGAGTGATGCCGTCTACGCCCATCCTTAAAAGCTGAGGCGCCAGCATGTTAAGCTCCGATTCCCTGATAACCACGGAAACGCTGACCCAGTTATCGTCTGCAACGGGGCTGACAGTCGGGGAGACAATAGCCGGAAGCATCTCTTCGACTTCTTTTAAAACCTTTATCGGCACGTCCATGAATACCATGTAGATAGGCTCTTTTTCAGCAAGAAGAACAGAATCGATTCCTACGCGGATATCCTCCATTTTCTCAAGCTTGAATTTGTCCTTGGCCGCGTCATGGTTGCAGATAAGTTGCGGGTTAGACTCGAACAACTCGGCCACTATAATGTTACCGTTGGCTTTTAAGGTGGCTCCTGTTTCGGTGATGTCGGTAAAAGCGTCCGACTCTCCCATCAGCACTTTGGCCTCCGTCTTCCCCTCTGAGCGGATGATTTTCAGATCCTTTATGCCGTAAAGCTCGTCCATCCTGCGGACGGTAAGGTTGGGAAGCTCTGTCGCTATTGTTTTCCCGGCGCAATCCTCTGGCTTTTCAATTCCGGTTTCCGGCCTCGTGGCCAGAACCAGGCGCGATGGTTTATTAGTGCGTTTGGAGAATATGAAATCACCGATCACTTCGACGGCTTTGTCCATGCCCGCCTCGAAGATATAATCCTTGCCGGTGATGCCGCAATCGACGATTCCCATCGACACTTTCGACGGCATTTCTTTACGATCCAGAATGCGGAAGATCACATCCTTGTCGTAAGGCGTGGTCAGCTCGTACTGGCGCCCTTTGACCATCGGACGGCCCGATTTCTCCAGCAGTCTGACCACCTGGTCGTGCAGGCTCCCGGAGGGGACACCCACATAAAGCGCATTTTCTTTCTTTCCGAAACTCATTTCTCCACCGTTGAAAAATCAGACATCATAACCGAACAGGAGTTATTGGTAAACAGTTCTCTCGGTTAAACACGATTATCGTCTGTTTCTAAAGGAAGCCAGTTTACTTGAAAATAACGTCTTCATGTGTGTTTTTCATATTTATGCCTGTAAAATCAGCATTTTCCAGATAGAAACTTCATATATTCGCGCCGCCAGCGGCCAGAGACGCTCAATTGCGCCGCTGGGACAGGCAGATATGTTAGTATCGTGTTAAGGCTTTGGGGTCATCTGGAAAATTTCAGTTGAGCAGTGGATCATAAATACCATTGGGGCAGGCTTTCGCTGGCGCGTAAGACCAATGGACAACGATCTGATCGGCAAATGATTGCCGGACTCGCGTAGAACAACGTCCAAGAGAACCAATAAGGTTCTTCCAGAGAACAATTCATTCACTGAACAAAAATGAGAGGAGACGTGAATTATTTGGGCAAGATCAAAATTGCTATTGTCGGGGGCGGAATCGGATTCGGGCCCCCTGCTTTCCGCTACCCCATATAACAGGATATAAACTATGACAGATTTCAGCCATGAAGTTTAATACAAATAATGTAACGACAGCGCTCTTGTTAGCCGCAGGAGCGGGAACACGCCTTCAGCCATTGACCCTGGACGCCCCCAAGTGTCTCACGGAGGTCGGAGGCGTTCCTATCCTCGAACGGCTGGTCGACAATTTGCGCGCACAGGGGTTTGATCGGCTGGTGGTGGTGATAGGGCACTTGGGTGATCGTATTCAGGAATTTCTGCGACATCACGCAGTCGGTATGCGGGTTGATTACGTCATCAATCCAGACTATTTGACAACCAATAACATCTACTCTCTCTGGCTGGCCCGGCGACATATCCGGGAGCCTTTTTTGCTGGTGGAAAGTGACATTGTTTTCGAGACCCGGATGCTTGATAACATGCTCCAACCTGACAAGATAGCGGTTTCCAGGATACTCCCCTGGATGAACGGCGCCAGGGTGGAGCTTGGGCCAGGAAAGCGTGTCACGTGTTTTAGCTTGTGTGGCGACATGTGTGGTGATGTTTGCCAGTACAAAACGGTCAATATCTACAGCTTATCCTTTAATTCATGGAAAAAGATTGAAAAAAGGTTAAGCCGCTATGTCTCAGAAGGTAAACTCGGTGAGTATTACGAAGCCGTATTCGCCGAGATGGTCACCGATGGCTCCCTTTCATTCGACGCGGTTTTCTTCGATGCGGATCGATGGTATGAAATCGATACCAGGGCGGATCTGTGTGAGGCGGAGCATATGTTCTCCGCCCCCCTTCTATTGCCAGCCGCTCTCTGATGGTCATCGAACCGGCGACCGCTCTTGCCTGAGATCGATCAAGCTTCAGTCATCCGGTATTGGGAGAGCGTCAAGTCCTCTATCCTCGGGCCGTACATGATGGATGACTTCGGCTTTCCGATGAGCGCAGGCGCTTTTCGTTTTCAGGCGGAATCCCGGATTGTTCGGCGCTTGCTTGGTAGTGTGGATCACAATGGCGCGGTTCTCGATCTTGGCAGTGGCGCCGGGCATTGGGCCGAGGAGTTTGCGCGTAGCTTCTTGCGAGTGGTCGCGGTCGAAGGCAGTAATGCGCTCTACCATGCGCTGGAGGCGCGATGCGCTCCATATTCCAACATCCGCGCGAT
>DRJW01000149.1 GCA_011052055.1 Nitrospirota bacterium | reverse complement strand
GGCGCGGCCACAACGGGGTGGCGCGACCACAACGAGGTGGCGCGGTCACAACGGGGTGGCGCGGTCACGACGAGGTGGCGCGGCCGTAAATGTCATTGCGAAGGAGGCCATGGCCGACTGCGGCAATCCCGTATGAGATCGCCACGGAAACTTGCCGTTTCCTCGCGATGACAAAACGGTATCCGGGGCGCCAATAAAATAATATGGACGATCTCATTAAAGCCTTGAGGCTGTTCGTAAAGGAGCGGGACTGGGAGCAGTTTCACTCCCCGAAAAATCTTTCTATGGCCCTTAGCGTCGAGACTGCTGAGGTCGTCGAGCTTTTCCAGTGGTTGACCCAAGAGCAGAGTAAAAATTTAAGTCCTGAGAAACGGCAGGCTCTGGCCGACGAAATAGGCGATGTTCTGATTTATCTTACGATGCTCGCGGACAAATTCGGCATCGACCCTATGGAGGCGGCCAAGGAGAAAATGAAAAAGAACATCGTAAAATATCCGGCAAACAAGGTGAAAGGAAAAAGCGGTAAGTACACGGAGTATGATTAAAGGGAACCTGCATGGTGTTAAAAAACCAGTGGTGTGTCATTCCGGCCTCTGCGTTGCGAGCGTAGAAGGCGCGAGACAACATTTCACTTAGGTGAGCCACTGAAAGTGGCGAACAATTCCGGAATCTCGTTATCAACCGGCCAGACCCCGGATCGGTGTCCGGGGTGACATCGGGTGTCCGGGATGACATTGCAAGAGGTGCACTGATGACATTCAAATCTGCGACAGTTTTAATATTTATAGCTACTGTTTTCCTATCTTTGTTTTCCGTATCTTTCGCTCAAGATCGTCACGGTAATGAAATGAAAAGCGGATCGGGGAAAATCGATCTTCCCGACGACCTCAAGGCAGTCTTGCTGGAGGAAATGAGCGCTATTGAGAAAGGTATGGCCGAGCTTGTCCATGAAATCTCTCACGGTAACTGGGGCAATATTGAAAAAATCGGAAAGACGATAGAGGAAAGTTACATTGTTAAGCAGAAACTTTCCAAGCGTCAGCTAGAAGAGCTACATCGTAAATTGCCGTCCGGATTTCAACGGCTGGACGGTAAGTTTCATAAACTGGCCGGCGCGCTGGCTCATTCGGCGAAAGAGAGGAATATTGATCTTGTCGTTTTTTATTTCTACAGGCTCAACGAAAGTTGCGCCAGATGCCACTCCAAATACGCCAGGGAGAGGTTCCCCGGATTTTCAGGAGCCGACAAGAGCGAGGGTCATCATAAACATTAGCAGATTGACATAGCGGTACATGGAAGTACCGCCATTTTTCACGAATGAAAAGCGATTGAAAAATGAGGAAAAACGGAAACCGCGTTTTTCGCTTTTCCAGCTGAAAAAGCCAGGGAAGGACTTTTTTGGCGCGCCATTATACCGCCGCGATGGCTCCTGTGGGGCGGATTATGTGAGTGTTCATCTTAAGCTCGTCTTGCGAGATACCGAGGGCAAGCCCGATCAATTGCTGGATATGGATTATCGGCATGTTAAGCGAGCTGTCAATCTCCGGCTGGTAGGCGTCCATGTTCAGGTGGCAAAGGGGACACTGGGTGATAACGCAATCGGAGCCTGCGTCTTTGGCGGAGCTTATGGCGTTACCTGAAAGCGTGAGAGAGTTTTTCTTGTTCATCATGATTATGGGGAACCCGCAACACTTAAGACGGGCTGAATAATCCACAGGCGTGGCGCCGACCGCCTCGATGATCCTCTCCATCTCGTCTGGATCGTCCGGTTCGGCCAGGTCGGAGTATTCGTGGGGCCGCATGGCGTAACAGCCGTAAAACGCCCCGGCCTTGATGGTGTCAAGAGGTTTGACTACCGCCTCTTTTAATTTGTCGAGCCCGTAATCGTTGAGCATGATATTACCGAAATGTTTTATTTTTACTGTGCCTTTATATTCATGGCCGGTCGTCTCGCGCAAGGCTTCGTTTACGCGGGCCATATATTTCGGATCGCGGGCCAGCTTCACCTGGCATTTGCGATGAACGCCCTGGCAGGTTATACAGATGTTCATAATGTCGAGCCCGGCCTCTTCGGCCAGGGCGAACGTGCGGGCGTTTACGATATCGGCGATCATGGCGTTGTCTTCGGACACCACTCCCGCGCCGCAACAGGCGGCGTCTGTCATCTCGACAAGCTCGATGCCCAGCTTGTCGCACACGATGTTCGTGGAGGTCAAAAGCTCGCGGCCCGCGCCTTTGGCGACGCACCCGGTAAACAAAGCGTATTTAAGGCTCATTTCCTGTACTCCTCGAACCGGGAGAAGATTTTCTTCACTTCGTCCACTTTATCTATCGAGTGATGAATTAACGGCGGATTTTTGCCGCGCATCAGCATCCTGATACCGACCGGCAGAAGACCAAGAAGCCCTGGGATATTGAAAAAACCGACAGATCGTGGCGGCAGATAGTTTTCGTTGAGCCGTCCGCTTTTTCCGACCGTCTCCCTGAAACCGAGCACATGCCTGGCGCCGTTGTTGCCATGAACCCCGGCCTTCATGGCCGCCTCGCGTATCTCTTCAATCCTCGCCAGTGGTTTCGTCTCCGTCGGGCACCGTGTGGAGCATTCGGCGCAATGTGTGCAGTCCCACACGCCATGAAGCTCGCTGATATCTTCGAGCCTCTCTTCGGTTTTAGAATCGCGCGAGTCGTAAATAAACCTGTGCGCTTTGGCCAGCGTCGCCGGCCCCAGAAAATTTTCGTCAACTTCAAGGGCGTTGCAGTCGGAAAAACAGGCGCCGCAAAGAATACACGTCGTGACATCATCTATGAGCAAAAACTGCTCCTGTGTCTGCTCGCGCTCCAGCTCCGGGTTGTTTGTCGTGTCTGGTTGAAGATACGGTTTGACCTTACGGAGAGAACCCCAGAATGGCTCCAGATCCACCACAAGATCGTGTATGACCTTCATGTTGCCCAATGGATCGATCTGGATCACACCATCTTTGACAAGTTCGCTCGTCTGGGTTTTGCAAGCCAGAACGGCGTGACCGTTCGCCCGCATGGCGCACGACCCGCAAATGGCGGAGCCGCAAGACATCCTGTACGCGATCGTGGCGTCCTGCTTTGACCTTATGGTGTTGAGGCTGTTAAGCAGGGTGACGCCCGGCTCCAGCTCGTATTCGTAATCCTGGTATCGCGGGCTATCTTCGGTTTCCGGATCGAACCTGAAAATCCTGAAAGTCACCGAATCCATTGTCAGTATTTCCTCTCTTCAGGCTGGTAACGGGTCACCCTGACAGGCCTGTATTTAAGCTCGTATCCGCCATCCTCTTTACGAAACGCCAACGTATGCTTCATCCATTTGTCGTCATCGCGCTTCGGAAAATCGTTTCTGAAATGCGCCCCACGGCTCTCCTCTCTGGCAAGGCCCCCGGCCACGATTAATTCGGAGTACTCAAGCATATGGCTAAGCTCTAACGCCTCTATCAGGTTTGTGTTGAAGTTT